>JAZQNZ010000126.1:0-5907 GCA_045627665.1 Oscillospiraceae bacterium | reverse complement strand
CAGAAGCAGCACGTGGAGCTCTGCCGCGACATTGCGCAGCGCTTCAACGGCATCTACGGCGATGTGTTCACCCTGCCGGAGCCGTTTATCCCCAAGCTGGGCGCCCGGATCATGAGCCTTGCCGCGCCCGAAAACAAGATGAGCAAATCCGACCCGGACGGCTGCGTCTTCCTTATGGACTCTCCCGACGATATCCGCCGCAAATTCAAGCGCGCGGTGACTGACTGCGAGACCTCCGTGAAATACGACAGGGAAAACAAGCCCGGCGTCTCCAATCTGCTGACCGTTTATTCCGCCGCGACCGGCAAGACCCTTGAGGAAGCGGAAGCGGAATTTGCCGGACAGGGCTACGGCGTATTCAAGCCCGCCGTGGGCGACGCCGTGATCGAGCTGCTGCGCCCCATCCGCGAGGAGGCCGAGCGTCTGATGAAGGACAAGGCCTATCTTCAGAGCATCTATGCCGAGGGCGCAGAGCGCGCCGCCGCGATCGCGCACAGAACGCTCCGCAAGGTTTATAAAAAAGTCGGTTTCGTGGAAAAATAAAACTGTCGGCAGGAAGCTTTCTTCCGAAAGTGCTCTGCCGAACGTCCTGCTCTTCATGCGTGTGGGCAGGCTCCGACATTCAGAGATAAATATTTAGGAGCTGCTGTTTATGTTTCCTGAGATGCATTTGTGGCTGAAGGTACTGCTTGCCATTGCCGTGGCCTTTTTTGTCGCCTTCGGCACCACCCCGATTGTCAAATCGTTTGCGCAGAAGGTCGGCGCGATGGATAATCCCGGCGAGGAGCGCCGCATCCACACCCACCCCATCCCCCGTATGGGCGGCATGGCGATCTTCCTCGGCTTTCTCGTCTCCGTCGTTTTGTTCGCGGACATCACCAAGCCCGTGCAGGGCATCCTCATCGGCTCGGTCATCATCGTGGCAACCGGCGTGGTGGACGATATCATCAGTCTGAAATACTGGGTCAAGCTCATTGCGCAGTTCGCCGCAGCCGTCGTTGCCGTTGCACATGGCGTTGTGATCGAGGGCTTTATGAACCCCAACGTCTTTTCCGCAAATGAGACGCTGTTTATCGGCTTTCTCAGCATTCCGGTCACGATCATCTGGATCATCGGCGTGACGAATGCGGTGAACCTGATCGACGGGCTGGACGGTCTCGCCTGCGGCGTTTCCGCGATCAGCTCCGTGACGATGCTGGTCGTTGCGCTCATGGTGGCGGAACCGAACGTTGCCATCATCCTCGCCTGCCTCATGGGCGGCTGCATCGGCTTCATTCCCTACAACTTCAACCCCGCAAAGATCTTTATGGGCGACACGGGCGCGCTGCTGCTCGGCTATGTTCTGGCAACGGTGTCCATCATGGGACTGTTCAAGTTCTACGCCGTGATCACCTTCCTCGTCCCCATCCTCGCAATGGCGCTGCCGCTGTTTGACACCGCCTTTGCCATCATCCGCCGTCTGCTCAGGGGACAGAACCCCTTGACGCCCGACCGCGGACACCTCCATCACCGACTCATCGACCACGGTCTCAGCCAGAAGCAGGCCGTCGCCGTTCTGTACTCTCTCTCCGCCATGCTCGGCCTGACCGCCGTGGTCATCTGCGCCGGCGGCAAGACCCGCCTGCTCCTGCTCGGCATCGAGCTGTGCATTGCGGTGGCGGTGGGTATTTTTGTCTGGCGCACCATCGAGCATCCCGCAAACGAGATCAACCCCGCCGGCGGCACCCAGCGTGCGCCGACGCAGAAGGAGGATTCGCAGGAATGAAAAAGCTCCGCGTCATGTCCGTTTTCGGCACCCGCCCGGAAGCCATCAAGATGTGTCCTCTCGCACTGGAGCTGCAGGCGCGGCCGGAGTTTGAATCCCTCGTGTGCGTCACCGCGCAGCACCGCGAGATGCTGGACAGCGTCCTGACCACCTTCGGCGTCCGTCCGGACTTTGATCTGGACATCATGGAAAAGAATCAGACCCTCGCCTCCATCACCGGCAAGATCCTGAATCTGCTCGGCGGCGTTCTGCAGGAGGCAAAGCCGGACATCGTGCTCGTCCACGGCGACACGACCACCACCTTTGCCGGCGCGCTGGCCGCGTTTTATGAGAAGGTCCCCGTCGGCCATGTGGAGGCGGGACTTCGCACCTTTGACCGCTGGAGTCCCTATCCCGAGGAGATGAATCGCTGCATGGTGGGGCGTCTCGCGGAGTATCACTTTGCCCCTACCGCCGCCAACCGCGCCAATCTGGAGCGCGAGGCCGTCACGGGGAAGATTTTTGTCACGGGCAACACGGTCATCGACGCCATGAAATACACGGTCAACGACCGGCCCTTTGCCTGCGCCGCGCTGAACGGCGTGGACTTTTCAAAAAAGGTCGTCGCCATGACCTGCCACCGCCGCGAAAACTACGGTGCGCCGATGGAAAACATCTTCTCCGCCGTCGCTGACCTTGCCCGCGCGTTTCCCGACGTAAAGATCGTCTATCCCGTACATCTCAGTCCCGTGGTGCAATCCGCCGCGCGCGCCCACCTTGCGGACATCCCGAACGTTCTGCTCACCGAGCCGCTGGATGCCATGGATATGCACAAGCTCATGGCGCGCTCTTACATGGTGATGACGGACTCCGGCGGCATTCAGGAGGAGGCCCCCGCGCTCGGCAGACCGGTGCTTGTCCTCCGGCGCGAGACGGAGCGGCCCGAGGCCGTCGCCGCCGGTACCGTCGCCCTCGCGGGCACGGAACATGATACGATCCTGCGCATGGCGGGCGAGCTTCTGACCGACCGCGCAAAGTATGACACGATGGCCCGCGCCGTCAACCCCTACGGCGACGGCAGCGCCTGCGCCCGCATTGCGGATGCGCTGGCATGGGGCTTCGGTCTTTCCCAAACCGCTCCCGCGGATTTTGTTCCGCAGAAATAAGAGGTTTTTCCGTATGAAAAAACGCGGCGCGTTTTTCTATATTCTGATCGTTCTGGCGCTGGCCGCGCTCGGTGCGCTGGTGTTTGTGCTTGCTCCGGGAACGGAGCCGGACACCCCCGCCGTGGTGCTGCCCTCCGCCGCGCCGGCAGGCGCCGGGGGCGACGCGATGCCCGGCAGCATCGCAGAGGACAGTCTCATCACCGTGCGCCCGGACACCGTTCAGGCCGCGGTCGCAACGCTTGACCGTGCCGACAGCTACTCCCGCACCCTGCAGGTGCGCGATTTCTGGACGGGCGGCAGCCGCGACCGGACGATCTCCGTCTGGTCGCGCGGCGGCGCTCTGCGCCTGACCGTGACCTCCGGCAGCAGCGCCGTGCAGCATCTGCTCTTTCAGGGCGAGGATAAGTGGATCTGGTATTCCGACAGTGACAGCGTCTTCCGCAGCAGGGTTCTCCCCGGCGACGAGGACGCCTATCAGACGCTTCTGACCTACGAGGATATGCTTGCCGCGCCCCTTTCCGACATCCTTGCGGCGGACTTTGTCGATTTCAGCGGCACAAGCTGCATCTATGTGCGTTACCGCACCGGCTCCCTCGGCTATGAAAGCGAATGCTACATTGACCCGGCAAGCGGTCTGCTGATGGGCGAGCGCTGCTACGACGGCGAACGCCTGATCTATTCGATGGATTCCTCCGTTCCGGAGCTGACCACGCCCGACGAAAGCCTGTTTGCCGTGCCGCAGCACCGCTAAAGCAGCAGATAGCCGCCGATGGCGAACAGAAATTCCGCGTCTCCGCTCTCACGGTACAGCAGATACAGGATCGCAATCACCAGAAAGTCCTCTGTTTCCAGCTCCGCCGGAGACAGACGCTTCAGCAACCTGCCGAGTTCTCCGCTCAGTCCGGGAAGCGGACTGGGCGGTCTTCTTTCCCCCGGTGCCGGCCCCGGCACGGGACGCTGCGGCGCGGCACGGCTTCGTGCGTCGTTCGCCGTCTCCTGCGCGTCCTGCGGCGCCGCATCCGGGACACGCTCCACGAATCCGGAGTTGCCGTGGTATCGGTTATACCCCGCCGTCACCCCCGTATTCCGAGATCGCCTTTTCCGCAATGCGCGCCATCTGCGCCATGCGCACGGCTTTTTTCAGCTTTGCCTGACGTTCCGGACGCAGATACGGCAGGAGCGCCGCAACGAGTGCGCCGCAGTCATTTTTCAATCCTGCGCCGCCGAGCATCCGCCCGAGCGCGCCGAACGCCTCCGCGTCCGGCGCGGGCGGATGCTCCTTTGCCGCGGTCTGCTCCCCGCCCATCAGCTCCGACGCAAGGCGCGTGATCTTTGCCATCTCCTCCGGGTCGGACAGAAGCGCATTCAGCTTTTCCTCAAATTCGCTCACTTTTTCCCGACCGCTTTCTGCACCTTTTCCGCAAGCGCCCGTCCCTCGGGGGTGGACAGTGCCTGAGTAAGCATCGCTTTCAGCGCTTCGGTATCGCCGCGCTTTGCCGCGGTGCTCAGCGCCTCGCTGTCCAACTGCGCCGCAAGGCGCCGGCCCTCCGGGCTGTCCGCAACGGCGCCCAGTTCCCTCGTTGCGCGCATTTCGCGCTCCAGCTTTTCAAAATCCATTTGATCGCCCCTTTCCCCGCTTCTTTCACCATTCTATTCGACTTTGTCAGAAAGGTTTCCGTATGGTTCTTGCTGTTTTTTCGGACTCCCACGGGAATGCGCAGAATATGCTCGACGCCGCGGCGCTGGAGCAGCCGGATTCCGTCATTTTTCTCGGAGACGGCGTCCGCGACGCAGCCGCGCTGGAGCGCGCGTTTCCCACGCTGCCGCTCCGCATTCTGCGCGGCAACTGCGACCTCGGCGCATACGACTGCGACGACAGTGCGCTTTTTGAGCTCGGCGGCGTGCGCATTTTTGCCGCGCACGGACACAACCACGGCGTCAAATACGGCATGGACGCTTTTGCGACAAGCGTGCTCTGCTCCGGCGCCGCGCTCGGGCTCTACGGTCACACCCACCGCCCGCTGTGGAACGAGTCGAACGGGCTGCAGTTCATGAATCCCGGCAGCATCGGAAACTCCCTTCGCCCCACTTACGGCATTGTAGAGATAGAAAACGGCAATTTCAAGTGTTCTATCAAAGACCTTTTGCGTGAATAGCCGACTTTCGTTCCCCACTTTTATTGCAGGAGGTGCGTCATGCGTACCGCAGAACAGGTAAACGCCATCATCGCGGCGCTGGAGCGGGAATACCCCGAGGCGCTTTGCTCGCTGGTGTATGAGAAGGACTATGAGCTGCTCTTTTCCGTGCGGCTCGCCGCCCAGTGCACGGATGAGCGGGTGAATCAGATCACCCCGGCGCTGTTTGCCCGCTTCCCCACGCTGGAGAGTTTCGCGGCGGCGGACGCGGCGGAGGTGGAGGAGTACGTCCGTTCCTGCGGCTTCTACCGCGCCAAGGCGCGGGACATCGTGGCTTCCGCGCAGATCCTGCTCGACCGCTTCGGCGGCAAAGTCCCCGGTACGATGGAGGAGCTGCTTACCCTGCCCGGTGTCGGGCGCAAAACCGCAAACCTCATTCTGGGCGACATTTACAAAGTCCCCGGCAGCACCGTCGTGGACACCCACTGCATCCGTCTGTCGAACCGCATGGGCCTCGTGGACGGGGAAAAGGACCCGGTGAAGATCGAAAAGCTGCTGCGAAACGTTCTGCCGCCGGAGAAAAGCTCGGACTTTTGCCACCGTCTCGTCCTGCACGGACGCGCGGTGTGCGATGCGCGAAAGCCCGCCTGCGAAAACTGCTGCGTGAAGCATCTTTGCCGGGAGTTTTCGGGGGAATAAGCTCTTTCGGCGTCGCCGCGGCGGGACGGTGTCCCTGCCCCGCCGGGCGCGGGAGGGCATAGTGGCATTTTCTCCCGATCTGTGGTATATTCATCACATCCGAACAGAGAGAGGAATCGTTATGGCAATCGTCATTCTGCGGCAGCTTATCAAGTTCTTCATC
>JAZQNZ010000125.1:0-3782 GCA_045627665.1 Oscillospiraceae bacterium | reverse complement strand
GTTGCAGATGCCAAGCATCAGGCCGTCGCGCCGCTCCAGCAGCGCGGTAACTTCATCCCGGATGGCGGGGTTGCGGAAAAATGCGGTGATAAATTTTGCGGAGCCGTCCGGCTCGTCGCCGCCGGAGAAGCCGCCGGGCAGGACGATCATGTTCGCCTCGGAAGCGCGCTTTGCAAAGTCCTCCACGCTGCGCTGCACGTCGGCGGAGGTGAGGTTGCGCAAAACGGCGATGTCCGCATCCGCTCCCGCTTCGATCAGGGCGCGGGCGGTGTCGTATTCGCAGTTTGTGCCGGGGAAAACCGGGATCAGCGCCTTCGGGCGCGCCGTTTTCAATGCCGGCGCGGCAAGGATCTTTCCGTCATGCGCAAAAGGCTCGACGGGCGCGGGCGCCGTGACACGGGTGGGGTACACCTTCGCCAGAACGCTTTCGTTCAGGGTGCGCAGCTCATCAATGGCAATCGTCTCTCCGCCGAGGGAGATCACGGGCTCCGCCACCGTCGCGCCGAGATACACAGCGCCGGAGATTTCTTCCGTCAGTTCGGCAACGATCGCACCGGGCAGAAGCGTGAACCACGGGGCATCCGTATCTGCGCAGAAGCCGACGCCGTTGCCGAAGCTCATTTTCGTCACAGCTTCCGCAATGCCGTTTTCCACTGCCCATGCCGCGGCGACCTTCCCCTCCGCGCAGAGGGCATGGAGCTTCTCCCACGCCGCGCGGCGCGCTTCGGGCGTTTCGCCGTCGAAGAGATATACGGGGTGCTCCGCGGCCTTGAATTCGGGTGAGAGCACTTCTTCCGCCCGGATCGGTGCAATGGCAAAGGAAATCAGCGTGGGCGGCACATCCCGGTCAGGGAACGAGCCGGACATGGAGTCCTTGCCGCCGATGGCGGGGGTGCCGAGTTCGAGCTGCGCGTCCAGTGCGCCGAGCAGCGCGGCAAATGGCTTGCCCCAGCGCTGCGGCTCAGTGCGGAGCTTTTCAAAGAATTCCTGCATGGAAAGGTATGCTTTGCGGTAGTCCGCTCCGGCGGCGACAAGCTTCGCCACGGAGGTATACACGGCGGCGTAGGCGCCGGAATAGGGGTCGATGCACATACTGTCCGGATCGCAGCCCCACGCCATCACGCTGGCCTGCGCGGTGGTCTGACCGGGGAGAACGGGAAACAGCGCCGCCATGGCCTGCGCCGGGGTGGTCTGCGTTCTGCCGCCGAACGGCATCAGGATGCTGCCCGCGCCGATGGAGCCGTCGAAGCGCTCCACAAGACCGCGGCGGCCGGCGCATTTCAGAGAGCCCGCCATCTTACGCAGGGAGGCATACAGTGGCGCTTTCAGCGTGGAGGTATCCTTTGCCGCAACGCCGACACTGGTGTGCTTCACTGCGCCGTTGGTATCCAGAAATGCGCGGGAGAGATCTGCGATGACCTTGCCCTTCCACTCCATCACCATGCGCGGGGATTCCGTCACGACGGCGACGCGGTACGCCTCCAGATTTTCGGCCTGCGCGTACGCAATAAACCTGTCGGCACCCTCCGGAGCCACGACAACCGCCATGCGCTCCTGCGATTCGGAGATGGCAAGCTCCGTGCCGTCCAGACCTTCATACTTTTTGCGGACAGCGTCCAGATCAATGCGCAGCCCGTCCGCAAGCTCGCCGATGGCGACGGACACGCCGCCCGCGCCGAAGTCGTTGCAGCGCTTGATGAGGGTGGTCACGGCGCTGCTGCGGAACAGGCGCTGGATCTTGCGTTCCTCGGGGGCATTGCCCTTCTGCACCTCGGACGCCATGGTCTCAAGGGATTTCATGTTGTGGCTCTTGGACGAGCCGGTCGCACCGCCGATGCCGTCGCGGCCCGTACGTCCGCCAAGCAGGATGACAACATCGCCGGGAGCCGGACGCTCGCGGCGGACATTGGATGCGGGCGCTGCGGCAACGACCGCACCGCACTCCAGGCGCTTTGCGATATAGCCTTCGTGGTAAAGCTCGGCAACATGGCCGGTCGCCAGACCGATCTGGTTGCCGTAAGAGGAATAGCCCGCCGCTGCGGTGGTCGCCAGCTTGCGCTGGGGCAGTTTGCCCGGAATCGTATTCTCCAGCGGCACGCGGGGATCGCCGCCGCCGGTGACGCGCATCGCCTGATGGACGTAGGCGCGCCCGGACAGCGGATCGCGGATGCAGCCGCCGATGCAGGTGGCAGCGCCGCCGAAGGGTTCGATTTCCGTGGGGTGGTTGTGGGTTTCGTTCTTGAACATGAGCAGCCAGTCCTGCTCCGCGCCGTCCACGACAGCGGGCACATGGATGGAGCAGGCGTTGATCTCCTCGCTCTCGTCCAGCTCGGGCAGAAGCCCGCGCTTTTTCAGCGTTTTTGTGCCGATGGTGGCAATGTCCATCAGCGTCTGCGGACGCTTTGCCGCCTTTTCCTCACCGTAAACCTCCGTGCGCGCGGCGAGATAGCGCGCGTATGCGGCGCGGACAGCGGGATCTTCGATCTCCGCCGCGTCAATATGGGTGGAGAACGTGGTGTGACGGCAGTGGTCAGACCAGTAGGTGTCCACAACGCGAACCTCGGTGATGGTGGGATCGCGCTTTTCCTCGTCCCGGAAATACGTCTGAAGGAATTTCAGATCGTCCGCATCCATCGCAAGGCCGAGTCTGTCCAGCAGTGCCGCCAGCGCAGCATCGTCCATTGCGGTGAAGCCCGCAACGGTCTCGACGGTTTCGGGTGCGGCATAGGCCATGGCAAGCGTCTCCGGCATATCCAGCGAAGCCTCGCGCGCTTCCACGGCGTTGATGACGTAGCTCTTCACGGCGGCAACGTCCGCTGCGGTCAGCTTTCCGTAAAGGGCGTAGACCTTTGCCGAGCGGACCGTCGGGCGCTCGCCCTGACTCAAAAGCTGGATGCACTGCGCGGCAGAGTCCGCCCGCTGGTCAAACTGACCGGGCAGCGGCTCCACGGCAAACACGGCGTCCGCGTCCGAGAGATCGGCGCTGTCGCTGATGAGGTCAAGCTGCGGCTCGGAAAACACGGTGGTCTTGGCATAGGTAAACAGTGCCTCGTCGATGCCCTCAACATCGTAGCGGTTGAGGATGCGCACGGCAGTCAGCGCGGTCAGGTTCAGGAAGGAACGGCAGTCCGAAAGAAGTCCCGCCGCCTCGGGTGCAAGTCCCGGTCTTTTTTCAACAAATACTCGATAAACCATATCAATTCTCCAGTGCCTTCAGGGCGCGCTGACCGATGTCGCTGCGGCAGTAGGCGTTTTCAAAGTAGATGCCCGCGGTCAGGCGATATGCCTCCGCGATGGCGTCAGGCAGGGTGTCTCCCGTGGCGGTCACGCCCAGAACGCGCCCGCCGGAGGTGAGGAGCTTCTCCCCCTCCAGCTTTGCGCCGGCGACGTAGGTATCTGCCTTTGCTTCCTCCGTCATCGTGATGGGGAAGCCCTTCTCGTAAGCAACGGGGTAGCCCTCGGACGCCATGACAACGCAGCAGGCATACCCGTCGCGGAAGCGGACCCCCGTTTCCTCCAGACAGCCGTCCGTCGTGGCAAGCATCACACTGAGCAGATCGCTTTCCAGCAGCGGCAGAACGACCTGCGTTTCCGGATCGCCGAAACGGCAGTTGTACTCAATGACCTTGGGGCCGTTTTCCGTTAGCATAAGACCAAAATACAGACAGCCCGTAAAGGTGCGTCCTTCCTGATTCATCGCTTCGATCGTGGGCAGAAAGATGGTTTTCATACATTCTTCGGCGATGGCTTCGGTGTAATACGGATTCGGCGCCACGGTGCCC
>JAZQNZ010000124.1:0-2801 GCA_045627665.1 Oscillospiraceae bacterium | reverse complement strand
TTCTTGTGGATGCGATCTGCGTGACAACGCTGTTCTCCGCCGGCGCGGAGGGCAACGCGCTGACGAACGCTGTGATCCTGTATAATACGCTGGCTTTTTCGACGCAGTGTATCGTGGGACTGCTGGTGGACAAGTGTCGGTGCCGGCTGCATTTCGATCTTGCGGCGATGGCGCTGGTGATCCTCGGATTTGTACTGCCGCTGCCGCTTATGATCCGCGTCATCATCGTCTCGCTGGGCAACAGCCTGTTTCATGTGGCGGCGGGGACGATGACGCTGACGGAAAGCCGCGGACGGGCATGGAAGCTCGGTGTGTTTGTCGCGCCCGGCGCCTTCGGCGTCACGCTCGGCACCTGCTTCCCGCGCTTCGGGATATGGCTTTGCGCCGCACTGGCTGCCTGCGCGGCGGCGCTGTGCTTCCTGCGCAACGCGCCGCAGGCAGTTGAGCTTCGCTGCGACGCGCGGAACCTGGAGCCCTTTCCGCTCGGCACGGTCGTTTTGCTGACTCTGGCTGTCGCCGTGCGCGCCGTGGGCGGGTCAGCGGTCAGCTTCCAGTGGAAAACCGGCGCGGGCGCGGCGGTTTTGATGACGGGCTTCGTCTTTGCCGGCAAGGCGCTGGGAGGCTTTGTCTGCGACAGGATCGGCGCGCATAAAACCGCATGGCTCTCGATCCCGCCGGCCGCGGTATGCATTGCGCTTTTCTCCGGGTATGCCGTGCCGTCGCTCATCGGGCAGCTTCTGCTGAATCTTACCATGCCGGTGACGCTCTGGCTGCTTTTCCGCGCGATGCCGGATGCGCCGGGGTTTGCGTTCGGACTTGCCGCTTCGGCACTGTGGCCGGGGACGATCGCCGGAATGCTGTTTCAGCTCACCGGCCCGGCGCTGTGGGCCTGTGTCATCGTCAGCTTTGCGTTCGGCTTGTTTGCAATCGTGTACGCTTCAAAGAAACTGCATATCGGGAGGGGGGTGTTCCGATGAAAAAAATCAGAGTGATTGCTCTTGCGCTTTTGATCGCCCTGTTGCTGCCCGTTTTTGCGTCCGCTGACGTTGCGGGGATCGGCGTCGTCGTCACGTTCACTCTGCTGCCGGCTTTGCTGGTTGCGGCGATCCTTGTCACTGCCGTAGTGCTGCTGATCAAAGCGGTCAGGCATCGGAGGGAGAAATAATGTTTGCGGTGTGTCTTATCACTGTGGCGATCGAGGTGCCGTTTCTTGCCCTGTTCGGATACCGCAGCCGCGACGATCTCAAGATCACGGTCTGCGCCAACGTCATTACAAATCTGCTGCTGAATCTGATCATTCAGCTCGTTTTTCACGGAGCGCCGGGGGGGTGGATCCTTCCCATGGAGCTGGCGGTGATTGTTGCCGAATTTCTGGTCTATTCCGCCGCTTTCGGCGCGTCCTTAAAACTATGGGCGCTGACCATGACGGCTAACATGATCTCCTACGGCGTCGGACTGCTGATTATTTGAGAACGGTATTGACATTCCACCTTGTGGAAGGACGATACTGCGTTTGAAGGAAGGTGAATACGGTGCGGATCAAGGAAGTGGAAGACCTTGTCGGAATCACCAGAAAGAATATCAGGTTTTATGAAAAGGAAGGGCTGCTGCAGCCGGGGCGCGAGCTGGAAAACAGCTACCGCGACTACTCCGAGGACGACATCCGCCGCCTTCGCATCATCAAGCTGCTGCGGAAGCTGGATATGCCGATCAGCTCCATCAGCGACGTTCTGGAGCATCGCATTTCCCTGCGGGAGGCGCTGCATCTGCATGAGCTTTTGCTGGAGGAGCAGCGCGGCAGCATCGTCAACGCGCAGCGCGTCTGCGGTCTGATCGCCGCGGAGGGCGCCGAGCTTTCCGGACTGGACACGGAGCGCTATCTCGCCGAGCTTGAGCGCACAGAGGAAAACGGTGCTGCGCTTGTTGACCTGCGCAGAAGGGACAGCGCCGGCAAATATACAGAGCAGCTCATCGTCAGCTCGGTGGTCGTTTCCGTGATGCTGCTCGTTGCGGCCGTGCTGCTGCTGTTCATCCGCAGCGGAAGGATTCCGGCGGCGCTGCCGGCCTTCTTTGCCGCAGTGATTTTCGTCGTGATCTTCGGCATTTTCTTTGCCCTGCGGGCGAGACTGAAAGAAATACGCGCCGCTGAAGACGATCACCCCGCCGCCCGCTGAAGCAGGCGCTTCGGGCGGGGCGGAAAGAGTATGCGATCATATATTTCCTATGAAAAACGCATCCCGAAAGGGATGCGTTTTTCATATCTGTCCGTCAGTAGGCGGCGAGGAAAATGTTGCCGTCCTCGGCGAAGTTTTTGACATTGTAGCAGACGAGGACGCTGTCGATCTCGTTTGCCGCGAGATAGGCTTTCAGACTGGTTTTGTAATAGCGCAGGTCGAGAATGTGGATTTCGGAGTAATGCGGGAAGAGGAAGGGACTCAGAGAGTCCATATAGGAGTCGCGCAGGATGAGCAGAGAGGGCGCGTCCTCGTTGCCGGTGCGGATGGTCAGCAGCGGGGTGTTGCCGCCGTAGAAGTAGGAATACTTGTCCTTGACGGCAAGATAGCTTTCATCGTAGAGCGTCCCTTCCACGGGCGCGCCCTGCGGGTAATTCGTGATCTTCGCGCCGTCCTGCTCCACATAGACGGAGATGCTGTCGGGTGCGACCCAGGAAAAACCGGAGCTGGAGTAGGTCGTGCCGTAAAAGCAGTCAGTTACGACGGTTTCGTCATAGGATGAAAGCGGGAGCGGCGTAAAGCCGAGGGCCTCTGCCAGCGCAGTATAGCCGTAATAGGCGCCGAGGG
>JAZQNZ010000123.1:0-7798 GCA_045627665.1 Oscillospiraceae bacterium | reverse complement strand
TTGCTGCGAAAAAGCACCTTGTCTGACGAAAAAATCTCTCGCCCTTGGTCATGCCGCCGCTTTTCAAGCAAGGTCAAAACCCTCGGAAATCCGACAGGATTTCCTGTGGCTTTTGTCGCAGCTGACGAAAAATCTGACTGCGCGAGACAAACGCCGTCTTTAATCAGAGCTTCCATAGTGTGAAAGAGAACCGTCAGGGTTCTCTTTCACGTTCAATCAACAGGTTTTCAGAACTTTTTCAAAGTTCTGAAAACCGCACTGAGCGTGGCAAAGATACTTTTTTGACACGCTCGGCGCTGCTTGCTGTTGTTTGTTTTGCTAACGTGCCGAGCAGGCAAATTACTTCATGAAGGTGCCGTCGATCATCTGCTGGATGTAGGCAAGGTACTTGGTCTGCACATCCGCAGGAACCTTGTCGGAGAGCGCGCCGTTAAAAAGAGCGCCGTTCTGGAGAGAACCGTAGAGGGTCTCGCCGCCGAGCTTGCCCTGCTCCACGCCTTCCATGGTGGCAGCGATCATTGCGGCATTGTCGGTACACTGAGAGCAGATAACGCACTCGTTCTGACCGAGAATGTCGGCGGGCTGACCGATGTCATAGACCTTGACCTCACCGGCAGCCTTGTTATATTCGTCGATCGCCTGACGAGCGCCGGAGTCAACGGCGGAGGCGTCACCGAAGAACACATCCGCGCCCTGCTCGATCATGGTCTTGGCAAATTCCATGCCCTTTGCGGAGTCATCGAAGGAACCGGCATACACGCAGTCGAGCAGCGTGATCTCACCCAGACCTTCCTTTTCGGCAACGTACTTGGCGGCTTCACCGAAGCCCGCATACTTGCCCTTGGTGGTGTCCAGCTCCATGCCGCCGATAAAGGCGATGGTGCCGCTCTTGGTCATAAGACCCGCCAGCGCACCGGCGATCCAGCCGATTTGCTGGGCGTCGGGGAGAAGGGAGCTGACGTTCTTGTTGGTCGCCTTGCCGGGAGTGGCTTCGTTGCCGTTCAGAAGAGCAAAGGCGATGTTGGGATATTCCTCAGCCGCCTGAAGGACAGCGTCGGTGTACTGGTTGCCGGGGGCATAGATCATGTCATAGCCGAGGGCGCAGTAGGCGGCAATGGAATCGTAATACTCGTTCTGCGCGATGGAGTCGGTGACTTCATACGTCCAGCCGCGCTGTTCGGCCGCCTTGACCATGGCGTTGTAGCAGGCAGCGCCCCAGCCGCCGTCGTTGATGCTGGAGTCGCAGATCATGGCAACCTTGTAGGCTTTGCCGCTTTCTGCGGGGGCTTCAGTCTTTGCGGTTTCTGCCTTTGCGGGTTCCGTCTTCTGCGCACACGCGCACAGACTCAGAAGCAGGCAGAGGGTAAGAAGCAGTGCTGTTACTTTTTTCATTTTGTCTCCTCCTGTAATATTGATATATATACGCTTTCGCGGATATACCGTCATGCTACCGCAGCTCGCGGTGATAGGGCTTGCCGTTGGCTCTGGGTCCCGCCTTCTTCGCGCCGATGGCGGTGAGGACGATGACCGTTGCCACATAGGGGATCATCTGGAAGAACTGATAGGGCACGCCGAACGAGCCGACCTGCAAACGGATCTGGAGCGCATCGCAGAAGCCGAAAAACAGGCACGCCAGCAGCACGCCGCCGCCGGACCAGCGTCCGAAGATGACGGCCGCCAGAGCGATAAAGCCGCGACCGGCAATATTGCCCTGCGTGTAGGTGTTGGAGTAGCAGGTGGTCAGATAGGCGCCGCCGACGCCGCAGAGCGCACCGCAGATCACGCAGCTCAGATACTTGATCTTCACGACGGGAATACCGAGCGTGGCAGCCGCCTGCGGATGCTCACCGACGGACTTGTAGTTGAGACCCGCACGGGTGCGGTTAAAGAACACACAGGTAAAAATAACAAGCAGGAAGGCAAGGTAGACCATCGGGGTCTGATCGAACAGCAGAGCGCCGAGAAAGGGAATGTCCTTGAGTCCCGGAACGGCAATGCTGGGCATCAGCGTGATCTGCTTGAGGTCGCTGCCGGTGCCGAAATAAATGCGGTAGATAAACGAAGCCAGCGCCGGTGCGAAAATGTTGATCGCCATGCCGTAAACCGTATGGTCGGCGCAGAGCGTGACGGTTGCGAAGGCATAGATCATGTTGACGGCAACGCCGACAAGGGCGCCGCAGAGGATCCCGAGCCATGTGCTCCCGGTGATATAGCACATCAGAAAGCCGACAAGCGAGCCGATGGCAGCCAGACCCTCCAAACCGATATTGACCATACCGGCGCGTTCGGAGTAGAGCTCCGCAAGCGCGATGAACAGCAGCGGCACCGCCATGCGGACCGTTGCCAGCAGCAGACTGGTCATCCAATTCATCGTTTATCCGCCTCCTTCTGAGTCTGCTCCGAGCCGAAGTGACGCAGGCAGAACGATTCAAACGCGGGCAGTCTGACAAGCGCCATGCCTGCCACCGAGAACACGATCACGAGCGCCTGAATAATGTCCGAAACGCTGGTGGGAACGCCGGTTGCCGCCTGCATTGCCATCGATCCGGTGCGCAGCGCCGCAAAGAACAGCGCAACGGCGATGGTTGCAAGCGGATGAAGCTGACCGATCAGCGCCATCGCCACGCCGTCGAAGCCGTAGCCCGCGCCGAAGCCGTTAATGAGGCGGAATTGCGTACCGAGCAGCTCCGCGCCGCCGCCGAGACCGGCGATTGCGCCGGAGAGAATGAAGCTCGTGAGAATGAAACGCCTGACCGGGAAGCCGTTAAAGCGGCTTGCGGTCATATTGTAGCCTACCGCCCGGAGCTTGAAGCCCGGGGAGGTCCAGAACAGGAAGTAGAAGATCAAAAGCCCGAGGACAACGGCGATCACAAAGCCCCAGGTAAAGCGCATATTGGCAAATACGCGGGGCAGCTTCACCGCATCCGGCACGGGAAGGGTCTGCGGCACGCTTTCGTCCCGCAGCCAGTTGGTATAAATGACGCCCATAAAAAGGGTTGCGACGTAGTTGAGCATGATGGAGATGATCATCTCGTTCTGTCCGCGTGTGATTTTCAGTACGCCCGGAATGAGACCCCATATTCCGCCCGCAAGCATACCCGCAAGCAGGCTCAGAACGATCCCCGCAAAGCCCGTAATGCCGGAGCAGTACGCCACCAGATAGCAGGCGACGGAGCCCATGATGAACTGACCCTCACCGCCGAGGTTAAACACGCCGCACTTGTAGGCAAAGCACGCGCACAGCGCACAGAAGATCAGCGGGGTCGCCTTGGTGAGCGTGGTGCCGAGGTTGGCGGTCGAGCCGAACGCGCCCTTGACAAGATACTGCATGGCAAGCAGGGGGTTGGCGCCCAGCAAAGCCATGATGATCGCACCGATCAGAAGCGCCAGCACGATGGAGATCACAGGAACAAGACTGCCGATGGAACGCACGGTTTTGTTCATTGTGCCGCCTCCTTTCCCTGTCCGGTCATGGCAAGGCTGATCTGCCCGATGGGAGGCAGCTTGCCGGAGAATTCTCCCATGATCTGTCCTTCAAAAATGACCAGAATGCGGTCGGACATTTCCAGAATTTCGTCAAAGTCGGCACTGATGAGCAAAATGCCCGTGCCGTTTGCCCGCGCCTCGATCATCTTGTCATGGATAAAGCGCGTGGCGCCGATGTCCAGACCGCGGGTGGGATGGGCGGCGATCAGAAGCTCGGGCTCGGAGCCAAACTCGCGGGCGAGAATGACCTTCTGCTGGTTGCCGCCGGAAAGACTGCGGGCAGGCTGCTCCACCGAGGCGCAGCGGATGTCAAATCGCTCCGCCATCCGGTCGGCATTCCTGCGGATCTCCTTTTTCCGAAGCAGAAGACCCCGGAATTTGCTGAAGCTGTCGGTATCCGTGGCTTTCAGCACCAGATTGTCCGCCACGCTCATATCCCCGACCAGACCCTGTGCGTTGCGGTCCTCCGGGATATGGGCGACTTTTTTTGAAATAAAATCGGAGGGCTCAAAAACGGAAACGCGGCTGCCGTTCAGCGTGACCTCGCCCTCGTCCGGGGTCAGCACGCCGGTCAGCACCTGTGCGAGCTGGGTCTGTCCGTTGCCGTCCACACCCGCAATGCCGACGATCTCCCCGCGGCGGACCTCCAGAGAGACCCCGTTCAGTCCGCTGTGGCGGAGCTGCTTCTGATAGCTGACATTTTTTAGGGAAATGACCGGCTCGCCCGTCGCCTCCAGCTTTTCATACTGCGAGGCGGTCAGCTCCCGCCCGATCATCAGCGAGGCGAGCTTCTGCTCGTCCACGTCCTTTCGGTCATAGGTGCCCACGACCTCACCGGAACGAAGGATCGTGATGCGGTCGGAAATGCGCATGACCTCGCGCATTTTATGGGAGATAAAGATGATGCTCTTGCCCTCCTCCACCAGCTTTTGCATGATGGCGAACAGACCCTCGACCTCAATATCCGTCAGAGCCGCCGAGGGCTCGTCCAGAATGAGCAGCTCCGCGCCGTGATAGAGCGCTTTCAGAATTTCCACGCGCTGCTGCTCACCGACGGAGATCTCCGTGATCGGCTTGTCCAGCTGCACGTTCAGTCCGTAGCGCTCGGAAAGCGCAACGATCTCCTTTCGCCGTGCCTCGCGGTCGATGAAGACGCCCTTCACATTTCGGTCGCCCAGAATGATATTTTCAAAGACGGTCATTGCGTGGACCAGCATAAAGTGCTGATGCACCATGCCGATGCCCAGCTTGACGGCGTGTGCGGGGGAATCAAAATGCTCTTCCTTCCCGTTCAGGAAGATTTTTCCCTCTGTCGGCTGATACAGACCGATCAGAATGTTCATCAGCGTCGTTTTTCCGGCGCCGTTTTCGCCGAGCAGTGTGTGTATCTCGCCTTTGGCGATGGAAAGATCGATGTGATTGTTGGCGTAGAAGCCGCCGAAGCGTTTGACGATGTTTTCCATCCGGAGCAGTTCCTCCAAGGCTCGCTCACTTCCTTCCTGTAGTTTCTATTTTTCTATGTATAACGTATCAGAAAGCGTGGAGTTTGTCCAGTAAAAAAACAGAAGTCGAACAGGAAATCCACATCTTTCGTTTATGTCGAAACCGGTTATGCCTCTTTTTCTCCGGAAAGCCGGACGTTTTGCGCCCGTTCGTAACGGTGATAAGCAAGGAAGGACAGGGCTGCCATGATGACGTCCGCCGCAGCCTGCGCGCAGACGATGCCGTACATTCCGAAGAGGTGATCGAACAGGAAAAGCATCGGAATGTTGAGCGCCGCCCAGCGCACAACGCCGAGCATCAGCGCCCGCCTGCCCTCTCCGAAGCCGTTAAACAGGTGGACATGGAAAAAGCACAGGAACATCAGGGGCGTTGCCAGACTTCGTACCCGCAAAAACGTCGTGCCGTAAGCCAGCGTCTGCGGCTCCCGAACAAAGACGCGCATGATCTGCGGGGTAAAGCTCTCATAGAGGGCGAGGCTGACCAGCGCGCAGACGATGCCTGACAGCAGACAGTAACGGATGATCTTCTTCAGCCGATCCCGATTTTTCGCGGCATAATTATAAGCAACAAGCGGAACCATGCCCTGACAGATGCCGATGCCGATATTGAGCGGAAGCCGCTCCACCTTGAGCACAATGCCGATGGCAGCCAGCGCCGAATCTCCGTAGGCGGACATCAGGCGGTCGATGACCATGTAATCCGCATCGAATAAAAACGTCGAAATACAGCTTGGCAGTCCAACGGCAAAGACCGAGCGGATGCTCTCCTTTTCGGGCAGCGTCCGGGGGGAATGCAGCCGGAGAACGGAGCCGCTTCCGAGCCTGTAGAGCACAAGGATAAAATACGCGCAGGAAATGAGGTTGGAAAGACAGGTCGCAATGCCCGCTCCGATGATCTCCATGCCGTCCGGCAGCAGCACGAACATAAAGAGCGGATCGAGAAGAATATTGATGATACCGCCCATCGTGATGCCGAAGCCCGCCTTTTTGGACTCTCCGACGCTGCGCAGGAAGTTCGAGAAAACATTGGAAAGCACCGTCGGAATGCCGCCGAGCACAATGACGCAGACGGCATAGCTCTCGGCATAGCGGTAAATGTTTTCGTTCGCGCCGAGCAGACGCAGCAGCGGTGCTCGAAACACCAGAACCGACAGAGAGAACGCCGCCGAAATACCGAGCGCAAGATATGTGCAGAAGCTGAATACGAGCGAGGCTTCCCCCTCCCGCTTTTGCCCCAGCAGTCGTGAGACCAGCGCAGAGCCTCCGACACCGGCAAGACAGGCTAGCGAGATCGTGAGATTAAAAACAGGCAGGATCAGCGTGGTTCCTGCGATCATAAAGGGATCGTTCGTCAGCCCGACAAAAAAAGTATCCGCCATGTTGTAAAACAGAACAATGAGCTGCCCGATGATCGTCGGGATCGCCATTGCCCGCACGGCTGCCGGAACAGGCAGGACCTCAAATATCTCTGTACGGTTTTTCTGCTGCATGATCAAATCTGCTCCTTCTCTGTTTCCCGGATAAGCGCCGAAGGCGCCGCAGGGCGGAAATCAATCGTTTCATAGATTTACAGAAGCTCCGGCGGGTAGTCCCAGATGTCGTTGGCGATGGGCGTATAGAACAGCCTCCGAACCTCGGCGGGATCATGGGTGATGGCAAGGATCCACATCAGCTTTCCGACCAGCGCCTCTGTCGTCATGTCATGCGCGTCCAGAACCTGCGGTCGTCTGCGGATTTTTCTTGCTACCTGATATGTGCTGAGGTTGCTGCCCTCCTGCTGCACCTGCGTAGACAGAACGATGAATTTTCCCGCCTCGCAGCCCGCTTCCAGCACGGGCAGAAAATCGCTGTTCGGATAGGTCGGAATGCCGCCCACGCCAAAGCTTTCCAGGATCAGCGCGTCATTGTTTTGCAGCATATACTCCACAAGACCCGGCTTGACCCCCGGGATCAGCTTGAGCATGGTAACGTCCTCGCAGACGCGGGAATAGAAAACCGGCTCGGGCAGGTAGCGGTTTTCAATAAACTGAATCAGGCGGTTATCCTGAACGGTCGCCAGAAACGGATAGTTGATGCTGGCAAACGCTTCAAAGCTTTTTGTGCGTGTTTTGCAGGCACGAGTGCCCTGAATCACCTTGCCGCTGAATACGATAAGGACCCCGTGCAGGGTGTCGGAAACCGCACAGCGAAAGGCGTCAAGAAGGTTCGTGATGGAATCCGTCGATTCAAAGCTGATCGGCTTCTGCGCGCCGGTCAGAATGATCGGTTTTTTGGAGCCCTGAATCAGATAGGAAAGCGCTGCCGAGGTATAGGCAAGCGTATCGGTGCCATGACTGATCACGAAGCCGTCATAGCGGTCGTAGTTATCCCTTATGGTCTACATAAGCTGGAGCCAGTTGTCCGGGCAGATATTCGTGGAATCCAGACTGAACGGCTGGCAGCTATCCACATCGCAGAGCTCAAAAACCGACGGAACAAATCGGAGCAGCTCCTCCGAGCGCAGCGCGGGCTTTAAGCCCTCGGCGCTTTTTTCGGATGCGATCGTGCCGCCGGTTCCGATCAATAAAATACGTTTCATATATGAAGTCTCCTATTTATGCCTCCGCAGCTTCCTCTGTCGCATCAGCGGCAAAGACGCTGCTGTATTGCCCAAGGATCGCAGCAAGCTGTACGCGGGTCAAACCGCCCTGCGGGTCGAGAAGACCGTCGCTGCCGCGCAGAATTCCGGACGCGCACGCCCACTGCATCGCCGCAAGCGCATAGGAATGGAGCTTGTACCGATCCCGGAAGGGATACAGCGCCTCGGCGCC
>JAZQNZ010000122.1:0-4920 GCA_045627665.1 Oscillospiraceae bacterium | reverse complement strand
GCCCACAACATATACGCCGCCACCGCCGTCATCATCCCCGGTTCCTGTCGACGTGTTTTCGGTGATGCTGCCGCCGTACATATTGAACGTGCCGTTAGTATTCACATACACGCCGCCACCGTTTGTCGCCGTGTTATTAACGATGCTGCCGCCGTACATATTGAACGTGCCGCTATAAACAAGCACGCCGCCCCCCTTGACTCCGCCATATCCGGTGCCGCCGGTAATTTTACCGCAGGTCTCACCGCAATCATAGAGGTTGAGCGTCACGTTGCCGTTGTTGCTGTTGACAATAATGACACTTCCGCTATCCGCGGTTTGCGTAATGCTATATCCGTTCAGGCAGAGGTTGGTCGTGCCTGTGGGGACAGTCCATGTTCCGTTCAGCGTCACATCATGCGTCAGATAATAGCTGCCCGCACTTGCAGGAAGACTCGTCCATTCGGACTCCGCATCACCCCAGTTTGTCCAGCCCTCATGGCTATGCTCACCCGGCTCAGTCGCCGCCGCCATCGTGGGCAGCAGGCTCAGGCAGAGCGCCAGCGCCATCAGCAGGGATAAAACTCGTTTTTTCATATAAAATTCCCCTTTCGTTTTGTAAAGCGTTTTTCTCTTTTTGAGACCTCGAAAAGAGAAAAACAGGTTCCCGTTTTTGCTGTTGTTTTCAGTATAGCACACGACCTGCTCCAAAACTGCTCCATATCCACTCTAAAATCGTGAAACTCCGGTCGATATGCAAAAAACACGCTGCATGTGCAGCGCGTTTTTTATTCATGTTCTATGATATTTATCAGAGTCTCTTCGCCCCAACTGTACTGGCGCATATACTCCCCGCGAAAAGCGCGGACGGCGTAGGCTTCATTTTTCTCCCAGTCGTAGTAGTCGCACCGAAGCAGCGACACGTCCACGGCGTAACGGTCAAAGCCCTTGCGGAACACCGCCTCCGCGCCGACGGCAGCAAGCGTCTGGCGCAGGTCGGCAACGCATTTGCGCAGATCGCCCTTGTTGTTTTTTTCGTTGCGCTCGTCCTCATAAAGCGCGGCGCAGATCTCGCTGCCGTTTACCTGCGCGCCCCGGCGGTCCACAAGATAGGCAAAGAACTCTTTTGTCTTGCTGCGCCGGAAGGGAAGCGTCTCACCATTCGCAAACACCTCGAAATTCCCGAAGCACTGGACGGTCAGGAGCTTTTGCGCTTCCGGCTTCGGCAGCGGATAGCGCAGGTTTAAAAGCTCGTTTTTCACACCCTCTGTGGTGGCGGGCTTCTGGAGATACCCACTGTATCGCAGCGGCGCGGCCTCGGCAGCATATTCCTCGTAATACCCCGTGACGAACACCAGATTGATCTGCGGGTTGAGCTTTTTCAGTTCCTTTCCAAGCGAAATGCCGTTCGTGACCGGCATCTGAATGTCGCAAAACGCCACGTCCGGTCGGTTTTCCTCCGCCCATCGGAGCGCGTCGGCGGGCTTGTCCGCCGCATACACATCGCAATCAGGGGATGCTTCGCGGATGGAGCGTTCGAGCAGCTTGAGCTGAATGTTTTCATCATCTACCGCAAGTATTTTCATGCTGTTCCCCCTCCGCTTTCTTTTGGAATGGTCATGGTCACGGTCGTCCCGACGCCGATTACACTATCGATTTCCAGCGTTCCGCCGACCATCGATGCAAGGCGGCTGCGGGTACCGTTGATGCCGATGTGCAGTCTGTCTTCCTCAGGCGAGCGCGTCACATCAAAGCCAACACCATCATCCTGCACGGTGACCACAAACGCTGTGTCCGTTTCGCGGGTGGAAACCATAATGGTCGTCGGCTCGTAGCGGGACTCTGCCCCGTAGCGCACAGCGTTTTCCACCATGGTCTGTAATGACAGCGCGGGGATATTGAACTCCACTGCGGTCACATCATAGGCGACCTGAATCCGGCCGGTATAACGGCGCTTTTCGATTTTCAGATAGTTTTCGACGTGCCTGAGTTCTTCGGCAAACGGAATGGGCTTGCGCGAGTTGATGGATTTCAGGTTGGATTTGAGGTAGCCGGCAAACTCGTTGGTGGCAGTTTCCGCTTCTTTCGGGTCCTCCGTGCATAAATAGGCGATGGAGGAAAGCGTATTGTACAGGAAATGCGGTTGGATCTGCGCCATCATCAATTTCACGCGCATATTGGTCATTTCTTCGCGGGACTTTGCAAGCTCCGCTTCTCTTTTCAGCGTGGCCTCCGTGCGCCTGATATTGATCCCGAGAAAAATCACGACGATGATGAGCGCCGACAGCAGATAGCTGATGCAGAGATCCGACCGCAGGTCAAACGCGACGCCCACGGAGGGCGCAAGGATGAATGCCAGCAGAAGGCAGGTGTCCTTCGTGCCGAACAGCTTCCGATTTTTGATCGTCGTGACCGTATTCAAAACGGCCGGCAGCAGACCGATGGCAAACATCAGCCCGTAAAGCGGCTTCAGAATGCCGTATTCGGTTTCGTCGAAAACGTAAAAGACGCCCGTCCAGATCGAGCTTGCAAACATCGCGCTCACCGCGATCCACCACAGCAGCAGGCATTCCAGCTCCCGCCGGTAGCTTTGCCGGGCAAGGCCCGCTTCCTCCCGCAGGGTTTCTCTGTGTGCCAGAATATACGTGCGGAAAAGCGCCGACAGCAGGCAGACAAGTCCGAAGTCGGCGACAAACAGCGCTTTTCCGAACGGCAGTACCGCCGTGTTTCCGACTTCAAGCTGCCGCAGAACGCTCCACTGCCCGATCTGACAGAGAAGGCAGAGAATTTCCGCCGTCACCATGGCAGCGAGCGAGCGCATGGTACCGTCTTTCTTCTTCTGCGAAAGGCATACGACAAGAAGCAGCAGCAAAAAGCAGGAGGCCGTTGCTTCCATGGCAATATTGATTACGCTTTTTGCGAGCGGCACGCACGTCGCCCCTTTCGTTTTGGTTGAGTATATTATACGAAACCCTCCGTCCAATTTCAACACGCTGCGTGAAGTTACGTGCAGAAACATGAAACCACTCCTTATCTGTGAAGGTTTCACTGTAATTTGGAGAGTTGAAAAATACGAATGAGCGGATAAAAAATAATCCGAGATAGCACACGCTTTCTCGGATTATTTTGCCCTTGCAATGCCCTTTTTGATGGTTTTCGGATTACTTCCTTATCCGCTCGAGGCATTTGCAGCGAAATTATTTTATGCCGGACTTATTCCGCGCAGACGGCTTTGATGACCTCAACGGCACGCATAAGCACGTCCGTCGGGATGTTCAGCGCGGGCAGCAGACGAACCTTATCCTTTGCGGTGAGGCAGAGCACGCCGCGCTCGATACACGCAGCAACGACCTCCGCGGCGGGCTTTTCCGTTTTGATGCCGATCATCAGCCCCATACCGCTGACGCTCTCAACACCCTTTGCGCCGCGAAGCGCCTCGAAAACGAGCGCGCTCTTTTCGCGCACCTGCGCCAGAAGTGCGTCGTCAATGCGGCTGAGCACGCTGAGCGCTGCTGCGCAGCAGACCGGATTTCCGCCGAAGGTGGAGCCGTGATCGCCGAAGGAGAAGATGTTTTCAACCTTTTCTCCCAGCATGGTCGCGCCGAGCGGAAGCCCGCCCGCAAGACCCTTTGCCGTTGAAACGACGTCCGGCTGAATGCCGTAGTTCATATAGGCGTACAGTGCGCCCGTCCTGCCGTTGCCGGTCTGCACCTCGTCCACGATGAGCAGAACATCCTCGCACGCGCAGAATTCGCTCAGCGCTTTGACGAATGCGGGGTCTGTCGGCAGAACGCCGCCCTCGCCCTGAATGCACTCGATCATGACGGCAGCGAGCCGATTTTCCGCTGCAAGCGCCTTGAGCGGCTCAAGATCGCCGGCACGGATGCTGACAAACCCGGGCGTCAGCGGCTGATACAACTCGTGGTAATGCGCCTGCCCGGTCGCGGCAAGCGTCGTGAGCGTTCTGCCGTGGAAGCTGTTTTCCAGCGTTGCGATCACGCTGCAGTCAGCGCCGTGCGCTTCGGCGGCATATTTGCGCGCGGCCTTGATGGCGCACTCGTTCGCCTCGGCGCCGGAGTTGGAGAAAAAGACCTTTTTCATCCCCGTGCGCCCGCACAGCATCTGCGCCAGACGTGCGCAGGGCTGCGTGTAGTAGAGATTGGAGGTGTGCTGCACCTTGCCGATCTGCTCCGTGACGGCCTGCTGCCAGAGCGCATCCGCAGCACCGAACGCGGTCACGCCGATGCCGGAACCCAGGTCGATGTATTCTTTTCCGCTCTCGTCCCACATCAGGGAGCCCTTGCCGGAGACAATCTCCACGGGAAAGCGGTTGTATGTGGAAGCAATATACTGTTTGTCGATCTCGATGATGCTCATGCGATAATCAACCTCCTGTGACCATAGTACCGGCGCCCTCGTCGGTGAGCAGCTCCATCAGGATGGAGTGGGGGACTCTGCCGTCCATGATGACGACGTTTTTCACGCCCTCGCGGATGGCCTCGATGCAGCATTCCGCCTTGGGGATCATGCCGCCGGAGATGATGCCCTGCGCCTGCAGCGCAGCGGCTTCGGCGATCGTCAGCTCCGGAATGAGCGAGGCGGGATCGTCGCGGTCGCGCAGCAGACCGGCGATGTCGGTCATCATAATCAGCCTTTCCGCGCCGAGTGCGCCCGCAATGTGCGCCGCGGCGGTATCGCCGTTGATGTTGTAGGTGTTGCCGTCTTTGTCGCAGCCGATGGTGGAGATCACGGGGATGTAGCCCATCTCCAGCAGGTCGGTGACGGGCCGGACGTTGATATTGGTGATCTGGCCGACATAGCCGAGCTTCGGATTTTTGACCTCGGCCTCGATGAGACGGTCATCCATGCCGGACAGACCGATGGCCTTTCCGCCCTTCATTTCCAGCAGGTTGACGAGCGTTTTGTTTACCTTGCCCGCCA
>JAZQNZ010000121.1:0-4445 GCA_045627665.1 Oscillospiraceae bacterium | reverse complement strand
GTCGGAGACAGAGTCGCGCATCCGCTGCACGGTGCCGGAACGATCAGCGAGATCGAGCACAAGCGCATTAACGGCTGCAGCCGGGATTATTACGTCATGTGCGTTCCGAAAGGGAATATGCGTGTGATGATCCCCGTGGATTCCTGCGATGCCGTCGGACTGCGGCCGATTATCGACAGCGTCTGTGCGGAGCGTCTTCTGCAGCAGATCCCGCAGCTTCAGGTCACGGAGGACGCCAACTGGAACAAGCGCTACCGTGAAAATATGCTGCGTATCCGCAGCGGCGATTTGCTGGAAGTGGCGTCTGTCATCAAGTCGCTCGTCATGCGCGAGAGCAGCCGCGGCCTTTCTACGGGCGAGCGGAAAATGCTCCACAGCGCGAAGCAGATCCTCATTTCCGAAATCGTTTTGTGTCTGGACAGCAGTGATGTTGAAGTGGAGGAGCGGCTGAACCGCGCCTTCGGCATTGCCTGAGCGCTGCCTGCGCGGCACTGAGAATAACCGTTACCGAGGCGCACAGCTCCGAACAGCGCTGTGCGCCCGATTTGTTTCCGGGGAGACTTTGATATGTCAAAAATATCGAACAGCATCAAAAAAGCGCACCACAGTTTCTGCACGGTCGTCGTTGCCGCTGCGGGGGCTTCGAGCCGCATGGGGGAGGACAAGCTCCTTTTGCCGCTCGGCGGAAAAACCGTACTGGAAACGACCCTGCTCGCCCTGAACGCCTCGCCCGCCGTGGATGAGATCGTCGTTGTCACGGCGCAGGACAAGCTTGAACGCGTCGCCGCGATGCGCGAGGCGTGCGGACTTGCCAAGCTGACAAAGGTCGTTCTCGGCGGTCAGACGCGGACGGAGTCCGCCCTTGCCGGCGTTTGCGAGGCGGACCGGCGCGCGAAGATCATCTGCATCCACGACGGCGCCCGCCCCTTTGTGACGGACGATGTGATCGAAGATGCGGTGCATCGCGCGGTTTTGCACCTTGCCGCAGCGCCCGCGATCCCGGTCAAGGATACAATCAAGGTCGCAGCGGACGGCGTTGTGACCGCAACGCCGGAGCGCAGCGGGCTGTTTGCAGTCCAGACGCCGCAGGCATTTCAGGCGGAGCTCATCAAGGCGGCGCTGAGCAGCGCCGTTGCGTCCGGCATTTCCTACTCTGACGACTGCGCAGCGGCGGAGGCGATGGGCGTTCCCGTTCATCTGAGCCGCGGCAGCGAGGAGAATATCAAGCTGACGACGCGCGATGATCTCTTGCTTGCGGAGCTGATTCTGAAAAAGAGGGAGGCCGTGAAATGAGCGGGGAATTTTATATCGGACACGGCTACGATGTCCACCGTCTTGTCGAGGGACGCCGACTGATCCTCGGCGGTGTGGACATTCCCTGGGAAAAGGGCCTGCTCGGCCACTCCGACGCGGATGTGCTGACCCACGCGGTGATGGACGCGCTTCTGGGCGCCGCCGGGCTGGGCGACATCGGCCGCCTGTTTCCGGACACCGATCCGCGTTACAGCGGCGCGGACAGCATGAAGCTGCTTGAGACCGTTTACGATCTGCTGCATGAGCGCGAGCTGCACATCGTCAATATCGACTGCACCGTTGTTGCGCAGCAGCCGAAGCTGCTCACGTATCTTGAGCTGATGCGAAACAATATCGCTTCGGTCTGCGACGTACTCTACGAGCATGTAAACGTCAAAGCGACTACGGAGGAGCATCTCGGCTTCACCGGGCGGGGAGAGGGCATCGCCGCGCACGCCGTTGCGCTGATCCGGGAGGACTGAACGCAAACCAAAGCGCCGCTTCCGCATATGATGGGATAGCAGAGCGATCTGCATTCTCTTTGATTTCACCAAAGCATGATATTCCGCGAGATCGTTTTGCGGATTACCATGCTTTGTTTGCGGAAGGGGTTTTACATTTATGCATTATCTACTGATGAGCCGCTCGCTGACGTCCGCGCAAAAGACTGCCCGCCGGCTGCAGAGCGCCGGAATTTTTGCCTCGGTTGCAAAGGCGCCGCAGAGCGCCAACCCCGGCGGATGCGCCTACGGCGTCAAGATCGGACTGCGGAGTCTTTCCGCGGCGCTGCGGCGTCTCGATGCGGACGGCATCCCCGTGCTTCGCGTGCTCCGCGTGAGCGACAGCGGCGAAGCGGTCGAGGTGGCGCGATGATCTATCTTGACAGCGCCGCGACGAGCCTGTATAAACCGGAAACGGTGCAGTGCGCCGTTGCGGATGCGATCAACACCATGGCGAGCCCCGGGCGCGGTGCGCACGCGCCGGCGATGCGTGCCGCCGAGTGCTGCTATACCTGCCGCGAGCGGCTTGCGCAGTTATTTCACGTCAGCGAGCCGGAAAATGTCGTTTTTACGCTGAATGCCACCCATGCGCTGAATATTGCGATCCGCTCCCGCGTCCGCCGCGGTACGCGCGTCCTGATCTCCGGATATGAGCACAACTCCGTCACACGGCCCCTCCATGCGCTCGGCGCAGACGTCCGCGTGATCGACACGCCGCTGTTTGATCCGGAAGCGTTCCTGCAGCGCGCGGCGCAGCTCCTGCCGTGGGCGCAGGTGGTCGTATGCACCCATGTGTCCAACGTGTTCGGCTGGATTCTGCCGGTGGAGCGGCTTGCCGCGCTCTGCGCGCGGCGCGGTATCCCGCTGATCGTGGATGCTTCGCAGTCGGCGGGTGCGCTGGATCTTGATTTTACGGCGCTCGGCGCGGACTTTGCAGCCATGCCGGGCCACAAGGGACTTATGGGCCCGCAGGGGACGGGCGTCCTTTTATGTAAAAATGATGCTTTGCCGTTGCTATATGGTGGAAGCGGCTCGGCGAGCCGCGCGCAGACCATGCCGGAATATCTGCCTGACCGTCTGGAGGCAGGAACGCACAACGTCGCAGGGATCGCCGGTCTGAGCGCCGCGGCGGCGTATCTGCTTGACCGGGGAACGGCATCCGTCCGCGCGCGGGAGCGCAGTCTGCTTGCGCGCTTTGCGGCGCAGATTTCGGAGATCGACGGTCTCCGGCTGTTTGCCTCGGACGATGATGCGCAGCAGAGCGGCGTGCTGTCCGTCCTGCCGGAGCGCATGGGCTGCGAAGCCTTTGCGGAGGCGCTCGGCGCCGAGGACGTTGCCGTCCGTGCGGGACTGCACTGCGCCCCGGCTGCCCACCGCAGCGCGGGAACGCTGGAGACCGGAACGGTGAGATTCAGCTTTTCTCCGTTCAATACGGAGGCGCAGATCGACCGTGCTGCGGAAATCTGCAAAAATATTCTTGAAAAATCCTGATTTTCGTCATTCTTTATTTGCCATGATGATGAAAAAGATGTATAATATACTGTCAAGCCGAGAAGTCCCGGCAATTTCGGCACCTGCGAAGAAAAACCGCTGAAGAGGACCGCTATGAATACCTTTACCGACACCCTGCTGAATGCAGCAAGCTACATGAAAACCATCGGCATTACGGACGCGCTGGACATTCTGATCGTTGCGTTTCTCATCTATCAGATTGTCCGGCTGATCCAGCGGAGCAACACCGGCCGTGTTGCAGGCGGCATTATCGTGATCCTGTTTGCCCTGTGGCTTTCGGGCATCCTGCGCTTCACGATGATCAATTTCCTGCTGCGCAAGGCGGTGGAACTCGGTCTGATCGCCATTGTCATCATTTTCCAGCCGGAGCTGCGGCGTCTGCTGGAAAAGGTCGGCAGCGGGCGCGTCGCGTCGCTGTTCAGCTCCGGCATCCATTCGATGCACACGGACGGAGCCATCACCCAGACCGTGCTCGCCTGCACGGAGCTGTCCCGCACCCGCACCGGTGCGCTGGTGATCTTTGAGCGGGACAACCAGCTCACGGATCCCATCAACACCGGCACGCTTGTGGATGCGGAGGTCACGGCTGAGCTGCTGAAGAATATCTTTTTTGTCAAGGCTCCGCTGCATGACGGCGCCGTCATCGTCAGGAACGGCCGTCTTGCCGCGGCGGGCTGTATGCTGCCCATGTCGAAGAACATGAATCTGAGCAAGGAGCTCGGAATGCGTCACCGCGCCGGCATCGGCATGAGCGAAAACTCGGACGCCGTGGTGGTGATCGTTTCGGAGGAGACCGGCTCGATCTCCTTCGCAGTGGACGGAATGCTCAAGCGGCATCTTTCTCCCGAAACGCTGGAGACCCTGCTCCGCAGGGAGCTGACGCCGGAAACGGAGGAAACGCCGCACCGGAGAAACCCGTTCGATCTGATCAGGGGTAAAAAGCATGAATGAGAAAAAACAAAAAGTCAAAAATTCCTTCGCCGGCAAGCTGCCGTGGATGATCTTTTCGCTCGTCTGCTCGCTGCTCATCTGGGTTTACGTCACGGATGCCGTCGGCGACGAGGTCTCTGTGGACATTCCCGGCGTCAAGGTCATTTTCGAGGGAGAGAGCGCCCTGCGCGACAATAAGGGCCTTGTGAT
>JAZQNZ010000120.1:0-10257 GCA_045627665.1 Oscillospiraceae bacterium | reverse complement strand
CTTTGCTTCGGATTTGCCGAGCTCCTTGCTCAGGCTCTGGCAAATACCGTTTGCAAGCGCTGGATTGGAATTACCGGCAAAAACCTTCAGTTCAGTTCCGTGAGAAATCATGGCGCAATTAACCTCTCTTTTATATTGTGCACATTCACGCACTTTTTTACAATCTCATTATATCAAGCAGGTTTCAAAATTTAAAGACACTATTTTACACGATTTCCACGAAAAAAACACTCTTGCTTTGTCGATTCTGTCCATCACACAAAAACATCGCCGCGCGATAGGGGCGACGATGTTTTTGACACGAGAACAAATCACTTCATTTTTTGCAAAACCCCCGCTTTCTCCAGTGCGGGACGCAGCGCCGCAAAGAGGATCGGTGCGGCAATCATCGCAAAAACGGCGTTGATGAGGGAAGCTGGCAGCTTGCCGAGCATGGCTGCGTAAACGGCATCCAACGGGTAACCGTAGACAAAGCGGCGGTACAGGAAGGTCTTACACATATACAGCGCCACGTAAGAAAGCGCACCGACCGCTGCGCCGACCGCTGCCAGACCTTTTCTTTTTCCGGCTTTTCCGGCAATCAGGGCGCAGACGGCAGCCATGATGAATTTGCTGAAAAAAGTGATCAGGCATTCGTCCAGACCGTAGGTGGTGAGGTCGTTGAGCATGGAGCCAAGCCCCGCAGCAATCCCGCCGCCGACCGGGCCAAGCAGGAATCCGGCCAGAAGGCACGCAGTGTTGCCGAGGTGCACCTTGCTCTCCAGAAGCGGAAATCTGACATAGGTCGCAACGCAGACGATCGCCGCCATCAGCGCAGTGTAGGTGATCTTGTATATTCTGCTGTGATTCGATTTTTCTGAGCTGTTTTTCATATCATATCATTTTTTATTCAGTCTGCATCCGCCGCACCGGCAGGCGTGCCGGTAACGGTAACATGGATGGTCACGCAGGCATCCTCGTTGGCAGTGCCGTCGGCAAACATGATTTTGACGTCGGTTTCTCCGCGGGATAATCCGTAAATACTCAGCGGAACGGAGAACTTGGAGGAAAAATTTCCCCACTCGCAGACGACAATATCCGTATCATCAATCTCATAGCGGATCGTCACCGGGCGCGGGCAGTCATGCGTAATCAGGACTTCCGTGCTTTCATTTACCTTCAGTTTCACTTCAGTCTCCGACGCCTGCAGCGAAGCGGCGGCTTTCTTCTCTTCCTCCATCGCCTTGGCCTCTTCAAAGCTGTGCTCTGCGCAGATCAGCGCATCAGCGGGAAGACAGTTGACGGGAACTGCAAGATACATGCTGTCTCCGCCGACAAAGCTGCCGTAAAGAACGCCGACGACCTCGCCGTGCATATTGAGCAGCGGGCCGCCGCTGCTGCCCGGAGAAATGGGCGCGGTGAACTGCAGCACGGCATAATCGGGATCGTCAACAATGCGGTTGCGGCTGGAAATGATCCCATCGGTCACGCTGTCCTGCCTGCTGGGCGCGTTCGACACCGTAACAACCGGTTCTCCATTGTAAACCGCATCGGAATCCCCGATGTCGAGATACGGGAAAAAGCGGACGCTGTTCCCTTCCGTATCGGTTCTGCTGATCCGGATCACCGCGATGTCCCGAAGCACATCATACCAGAGCACGCCGGAAACATCAAACCGCCTGCCGTCCAGCGTGATGGCGCGGGCGTGCGCAACGCCGTCAAGAGCATGCCAGCTCGTCAGGGCAGCGCCGTCTGCCGTCACAAAAAACGCAGAGGCATGACTCGAGGGTTTCTCCTTCGTGAAGTCCTCTTCCTCCCGAAACAGTTCAAGCATCACGACCGCGTCGGCACTCATTTCGTGGATCTCCGCCGCAGTGTAATCGGTCTTTCCGGCCGAAAGCGCCGCAGAAAGCCGCGTAGCTTTCAGGTCGGACGCGGAAACCGCGCCGTCCAGATAAAGCTGCTCGATCAGCGTGCGGTCAGAATTTTTGAGCTTCAGCGTCAGAGCGGTGTAGCTCATCAGCGCAAGATCCTCGCGCAGCATTTCGGTCTGCGCGGTGTATTCTCCGTGCGTCAGGCCGATGCTGTCCGCGAAGGCAATGCTGCCCGACCATGAAAAGTCGCCGTTTGCGGTGCTGTATCCAAGGGCGCGCAACAGCATGGTCAGATAATCGCGGATCTGAACGGGCGTTTCGCTGCCGAACCACCCCGCGCGCTGGCCGATCACAAGCCCGTTTTTGTAAGCGTATGTAATATACGGGGACGCCCAGCCGCCGTCGGCAAAGGGGCATCTGCCGATCTCTTTCTCTGCGGCCGCTTCCCTGCCGAGCAGACGCACCAGCATCGTGACAGCCTCCGCACGGGTGGCGGTGCGCTCCGGCTCAAAGCCGTTCCCGGTGCCTCTGACAAGTCCGAGCGTCTCCAGCGTTTCGATCGCGCCCGGCGCCGTAACATGCGCCGCCCCCGCCGGGGTGAAAACAGAAAGCAGCAGGATCACGCCCAAAAGCAGGGATATTACTTTTTTCATCGTTGTATCTCCATTGGTGCAAAAATAGGATGCTTATTCTTTTGAACGGATCTCGCCTGCAAAAAATGTGACATACATAATCAATGAAAAAATCATCACCGCGCTGCAGAGCGTCAGCAGGACAACCGCCGCGCTTTTCGGAAGTCCCGGAAACAGGATCAAAAGAAACATGGAGGATTCCAGAACCACGGTGCAGAGCTTTCCGTACCATTTTGCGCTGTGAACGGTTTCTTTTCGTTTAACCGCAACGGCGCCGAGTGCAAACATGGTAAGCTCTTTTACGGCAAGCAGTCCGAACACGAACCACGCGAAGGAATAGCGCGTTGCAAGGCAGACCATCAGCGCAGCGTGCGTCACCTTGTCGCTGATCGGATCCAGCACCTTGCCGAGATCGGATACCATGTTGAATTTTCTGGCGATCACGCCGTCCATAATGTCGGTAAACGCCGACACCAGCACCAGTGCCGCCGCAATATCGTAATCATCCTTGCAATAGGTCCAGATGATGAACGGCACGAGCACCAGACGGAACAGGCTCATAAAGTTCGGAATCGTAAAAACCTGTTCTTTTGTCAGAAGTTTGCGGAATTGATGCACTTTTTGACTTCCTCCCCGATCTCGCCGGTTTTGCAGGCGGAGACCGTTTCGGCGTCGATTACGCCGCAGAATGAAAGATAGACGTCCGTGGCACGCCAGGGCGCGTTCTTTTTTATAAGGTCGGTATTCTTAACGGCAACGACTACGATCGGAACGTGCGCTTTCTGTGCGGGCTTAAATGCGCCGTTGCGGAACGGCTCCATCTCTTCCCCGCGTACGCGCTTCCCCTCCGGGTAGATGCCGACAGAGGCAACACCGCGCTTCATATAATCCGCCGCCGTCAGGACGGTACGCAGCGCGGCGCGGTCATCGTCACGGTCGATGGGAAGATAGCAGGCTTTATGAACGATGCTCCCCACAACGGGAAGCGCGATGTTTTCCGGCTTGGAAATATATGCAAGCGTGTATTTCCGAAGCACCCACGCCGTCACGATGGGATCGTAGCAGCTCCGATGATTGCCGACAAGCAGCCAGCGCCCCTCCGGGATCGTTTCAAGACCGTTCACGTGCAGACGCACGCGGGAAATGGCGGACAGCCAGCCGCAGGTGAACACAACAAGCGCACCGAAAAAGCGATTCGGGTCCTTTTGCGGCTTTTTCTTGTCAATAAACAGAGAAAAAACGCCGAGGATCAGCACATACAGCACCTGCGCTCCGACAAAGCCGGCGATCAGGTACACAAGCAGCATCAACGGAAGAAGAGCGCCGGTGTAGCCCACTGCGATGCAAACCGCAGCGGACGTCCCGACGCCGATCATCAAAAACGGTAAAAGCGGCAACAGAACTGGCATTTTCTTTGATCCGTAACTGCCGGAAAAATCAATTTTCCGAAGTCTCCTCTTCCGTAGTTTCTTCGTGATCTTCCTCGTCGGACGCTTCGTCATCCGCTTCGGAATTCAGGGTAATGTCGATCACAACTTCCGCATCGTCGGCCGGCTCATCGGTTTCAGTCTCGGAAGCAGCGGGAAAATACTGCTCCGCCGTTTTTTCAAGGAAAGCGCGGATCTCATTGCGCTTGTAATATACGGCCGCAGTGGCAGCGGCAGCGCCGCCGATCGCCAGAATCGTTCCGAGCACACTGTTTCTCTTGGACATGGTCATGACCTCCCAAATAAAATAATATGTTATTCTGTTTCTTTTTCTGACGGTTACTGCATTCAAAATCTGTTTTTATATTATAGCACACTTCATTTGCCGGTGCAACGATAAAAGCCCATATACATTTTAAGCTTTTATGAACAATCCGAAACATAAATCTTCGCCCCGCGGCAATTTTTCCGCAGGGCGATCAAAAATGGGCGGTTTTCGGATGTTCAGTCGGGCTCGTTCCCGTGCAGATAATCAAGAATTCCGCTGTCTGCCCGCACAAGGATATAGTCCACTTCGTGGTTCTCCAGATACTGGCGGGCTCTTTCCGTATCCCGGACATAGGTGCCGTGATAGAAGTCCTGCAGGCGGCTTTTCTGCGCCTTGAGATTTTCCGCCGAGGCATCGATGACAAGCACGGATTCCTTCGGCAGCGCGGCGCACGCCTGCGTCTGACGGTGCTGTTCCGCCTGCTCCCCGCTTTGCACCAGCGCAGGCGGGAGATAGTCGACCAGCGCCTGCTCAAGATCCTCGCAGACGATCGGTTTTGCAAGATAATCCGTAAAGCCGACGGCCAGATACTTTTCCTTCGCCCCGACAATAGCATCCGCCGTCAGCACGATCACGGGAACGTTTTCCGCAATATGCTGCTCACGCATCTTTCCCAGCGTCTGCGTTCCGTCCATCTCGGGCATCATCTGGTCAAGAAAGATGACATCATACTGCTTTTTCTGTGCCATCGCAAGGCATTCCCTGCCCGAAGCCGCAGTATCAACGCGGATCTCCGTCTGCTTCAGAAGTCCCGTGATGACCTGCAGGTTCATTTCGTTGTCATCCACGACAAGGATCTTTGCCTGCGGTGCGAACAGCTTCGACTTGTATTTCTTTTCAGACATCGACGAAGCGCGCAGTGCCTCGGAAAAGTCGCCGATCGGGGCCGGATCGACAATTTCCTGCACTATGCGCAGCGTAAACTTCGAGCCGACGCCGTATTCGCTTTCCACTTCGATCCCGCCGTGCATCATCTCCGTAAGACGTTTCGTGATAACCAGACCGAGTCCGGTTCCGACGATCGTGCGGTTTTTCTGCAGATCGAGCCGCTGAAACGTATGAAACAGCTTTTTCAGATCCTCTTCGCGGATGCCGATACCGGTGTCGATCACTTCAATCACAAGCTCGACCGTCTTACCGTCATCGGAAACGATTCCGTGGATATTCGTTGTAACCTTGCCCTTCGGCGTATATTTCACGGCATTGTTGATCACGTTCAGCATAGCCTGCCGGACACGGATCTCATCGCCGAGCAGGTAATTCGGGATATCGGGCGAAACATTCATCTCATAGGCAAGCTTCTGTTCGTCCGCACGGTTTTTTGTCATGTTCACGATATCGTTGAGCACGGAGCTGAGGTGATAGTTCGATTCCGCAAGTTCCATTTTCCCGGATTCGATTTTGGAGATGTCAAGAATATCGTTGATGATCGCCAGAAGAGTGCTTCCGGCGCTTCGGATGACACGGGCATATTGGGAGATATTTTCGTCGCCGTTCTCACGCAGGATCATCTCGTCCATGCCGATGATCGCGTTGAGCGGCGTTCTGATCTCATGCGACATATTCGCCAGAAATTCCGATTTCGCTTTGGTCGCGCATTCAGCGGCATTGCGTGCCTCCTCCAGCTCGTCCATTGTCTTGAGCAGATGATTGTAGTCCGGAGTCTCCAGCGAAAAAATCATGCACAGGCATGCAAGGGACGAACAGAAATACGTGATAAAGATGCTCGGACACAACAGCATCTGGATCAGCATTCCCGCGACGGTGATGGCAAGAAACAGAAATGCTGCATATATCTGGCGGCGCGAAACTCTGGAATTTCTTGCATCAGCTCCCGGCAAAACCTTTTTTACGCAGCAGATAATGGAAACAATGATAAAATACCCCGGAACGCAGAACACGATCGGATAAATACCAACACGAATATAAGCTCCGGCTTCATCAAACATAAAGATCAGCGGAACGAAAGCGTTCACCACAAAAAGCAGACAGTACACACCGAAAACCACGGCGCATGCGATCTTGGCGGGCCTTTTCATGGAATTTTCGCCGACGAGGGTGCTGATATACACGATCAGCGCCATACCGGACGCCCCGCCGAAAATAAAGCAGAGGGAATTCAGCAGATAGCTCAGCCAGTTCGGTAATATCGGATAAGAATAGAACACGACCGTAGCGGCATCAAAGATCGCGCCGAGCATATTCAGGATGATTACCCAGCGAAATCTCCGCATAGTCGCGCTGTCTTTGTACTGGAACTTTACATACAGGAGCATAGCAAACGACAAAATGATTCCGGCGATCTCATAGTTTATGTTATAGATCAGCATATCGGTACACTCCTCTCTCCACACTGTCTGCACTGCATATTATTCATCCAGATATGCGATATGCGCAGATCGTCCGGTGATAAATTTTTGTTGTATCATGATAAGAATAACCAATTTATTTTTTCTTTTCAAGTCCCTTTTAAAGTGTTTTTCATAAGAGAATGATAAAATTTTTTAAAACCGCCCATTGATTTCTTTCAAAAATACTTGAAAAACGAACTGATATGATTTAGAATTAAGCTATAAAATATAGAATGGTGTATGCTATAAGCTGAATTAGTCAAAGGATGTGACGCTTCCTATGATTATCCTTATCACCGGCAACAACAAAAGAGTAACGGACGAAACCGCAATGCTGATCCGTGAGGAAAAGGATTACCACACTTTCCAGTGCAGAGGAGAGCCCACCTCTCTGATAGAAACCTGCAATTTCTCCAACCCCACCGTCATCATCATCTGTCTCCGTAGCGAAACACAGCAGACCATTGTCAATTATGACGCTCTGGCGAAATACAGCCGTTTTTCGCAGACGAAGGTTCTGGTCATCGGTTCAGCCTCGGAGTGCGCCCAGTTCCGCAAATTCAGCAGTCTGCCCGGTATCATGCTTCTGAAGCGCCCGCTTCGTATGGCCGACCTGATGACAATTCTTGTCGCCTGCGAGGAAGAAGCGCCCGTGGAAAACCCTGACGAGGTGGATGACTTCGACTTTGACGACCTCAGCATGAACGAGCCGCCCGCAGAAATCGAGACCGGGGAAGAGGACTACCTTCCCGCGGTCACTGTTGCCGTGTCCGAGCCGCAGCAGCCCTCCGGCAGGAAGCGCATTCTGGTCGTGGATGATGATCCGCAGGTTCTGGCACAGATCAAAGAAAACCTGAACTACTTTTATGATGTTACCGCCGTCCTGTCCGGTGCCATGGCATACCGTTTCCTCGAAAAGCACACGGTCGATCTGATTCTGCTCGACTATATGATGGAGGGAGAAAACGGTCCCGATGTTCTGGCCAGGCTGCGCAGCAACAATGCCACAAAGGATATTCCCGTGATGTTTCTGACCGGCGTATCCGATCCCATAATCGTGCGCGACACGCTGGTTCGCCTGCGTCCGCAGGGTTATCTGCTCAAGCCGATCAAGAAATCCGAGCTGGTCGGACGCATCATAGATATCCTCGGCTGACCAAAGGAGGCACATAATTATGGAACATCCCTTTCAGAATCTGATCGCCGCCGGGTTTGACATTGAAACCGGTTTTTCCTACACCGGCGGTCAGGATCGATATTTCTCCGCCATCCAGCGGTTTTACCGCTCTTACGGCAAAATGTCCGCAGCCATTGCGGAAAGCGAAGCCGGAGAGGATGTCGAAACATACACCAGAAACGTCCATTCGCTCAAGAGCAACGCCATGATGATCGGCGCGCTCGCCCTTTCCGAAAAGGCGAAGCAGCTTGAGCAGTCCGGCCGCGACGGCGACCTTGCTGCCATTCATACGGAAACGCCGCATCTCATGGAGCTTTATGCAAACAGCATTGCCGCGCTGAAGCCGTACGGTGAAATGGCGCAGGTGCTGGCCGCAGGCGAAATTACCGGTGCGGAAGCACGAAAAGTCGGTGCGGAGCTTTTGGAAGCACTGGATGATTTTGATGACGAACGCTCCTCAAAGCTGGTCTCCACGTTATCCGGTTATCCCTTCCGCTTCACTCAAAGGAATATGCTCAACGACGCCAGAGACCACATTGAAAACTTTGAATACGACGAGGCGCTTGACCTCATCAAGGCCATTTTGGAGCAGGTCGAGGATTAAGCGGTATTCTGTCGGGAGGCCGATAAACCGTGTTTAATTTCACCAGCGATTTATATTTTACAATTTATATGTGCGCGCACCTGTTCAGCATAGCTGTCATGTTTGCCATGATCATTATTGCAACCCGTGCAAGTTCTTCAGAAGCCAGACTGGTCTTTCTGTTTTTCTCCGTCACGGCGTTTGTTCTCATGGCAGGCTACTATTTTGAGCTGCGTACAACCATCATGGCTGTTTACAAGGTCGCGCTGAAAATCGAATATTTCTCCATCGGACTGCTTCTGATCGGCGCGCTTCGGCTTGTTTCCGTATTCTGCGAGCACCCTAATCCGAAATGGCTGATTCCTGTGCAGTGCGTGTTCAGCGCAGTCACCATGATCCTTGCGCTGACGCTGGACTACAACAACATTCTCTTTGCGCATCTCGGTTCTCTGTGGAACAGCCACTATCGTCAGCTCATCGTTACCGGCGGAATTTACTATCCCGTCCACTATGTTGACTGTATGCTGGTTTATCTTTACTGCCTGTACGTCGGCATAGTTTCTTTCAAACGGGAAAAGGGTCTCAACCGCAAGCGCATCGCATGGCTGATTGCTGCCATGATTCTGCTTGTTGCCATGATCATTGTCCGTTCCTTCACCATGAAGCAGGGATATGAGGTGATCTCCTTCTTCGTGCTGGCAGCTTCGTTGTGCCTGTTTATCGCTCTGGTCCGGTATCAGTTTCTCAACCCCAAGCAGATCGCATTTGAAAGCGTATTTAACCACAGCCACGACGGCATTATCGTTGCAAACGCCGACGGCGAGGTTTCTTTCTGCAACCAGCAGGCAGAGAAGATGATACCGACTGCCGTGAAAGGAAATATCAACGACAGTCCCCTTCTGCAGATGGTGCTGGACGAGCATGAAAGTCAGGTCACCATTGATAACAACGTCTATGACATCCGCGTTGAAAGAATCGTGGAAGCGGGCAGCCTGCTGGGGTATGAATTTGTAATTACCGATCTCACCGTGCTCTTTTCCTACATGGATCAGCTTCGTGAGAAAACCGAAGAAGCAGATACCGCGAACGCCGCGAAGAGCAATTTCCTCGCCAATATGTCCCACGAGATCCGCACGCCCCTGAATGCCATTTTGGGCATGGATGAAATGATCCTGCGCGAATCGAAAAACGGTCCCGTGCAGAAGTATGCGCTGGACATTCAGAGCGCCGGCAAAACGCTTCTTTCCATCGTAAATGACATTCTGGATATCTCAAAGATCGAATCCGGCAAGGCGACGCTCGTTTTGGCTGAATACAATCTCAGTTCCGTGCTGAATGACATTGTCAATATGACAAAGCATAAAGCGCAGAACAAAGGTCTTTCTTACGAACTCCATGTTTCGCCGGATATCCCGTCGCGTCTTTACGGTGATGAGATCCGCATCCGTCAGGTCATGCTGAACGTGATCAACAACGCCATTAAGTACACCTTGGAAGGCTCTGTTGTCATCAAAGTCGGGTTTACTGCCATTGATGCGGAAAATATTGAAGTATCCGTCCGCGTTGAGGATACGGGCATCGGCATCCAGAAAGATGACCTCCAGAACCTGTTCCGGGTTTTCCAGCGCCTTGATGAAACCAGCAACCGCAAAATCGAAGGCACGGGCCTCGGTCTGATCATCACAAAGCAGTATGCAGAAATGATGAACGGCCGTGTTGAGGTGGAAAGTGAATTGGGAGTTGGCTCAACATTCACGATCTTCTTTACGCAGCGTGTTCTCGACCCAACCCCTCTCGGCGACTTCAGCAGCAAGCTGGATCTTGCGCAGCGTGAATATCAGGCATATGTCCCGAAACTCAATGCACCCGAAGCCAGGATCCTCATCGTGGATGACAACGAAATGAA
>JAZQNZ010000119.1:0-4102 GCA_045627665.1 Oscillospiraceae bacterium | reverse complement strand
CTCCTGCAGATGACGCCAGTAGTAGCGGACGTAGCATTCGTCGCTCATGAATCCGTCAAGTCCCTTGTGGAGCATCATGTAGACAAATTTGCCGTTGCGGCTGCCGTCTTTATTGTAATTACGGATCTGCTCAAGCATGATGGGCTGACGCTCGTTGATGAATGCTTCGATCTCGTCGGGGTGCTCATACAGATCGGTGAGGGACAGCAGCGTGCCGCGAAGCTGGTCGCTGTAATCGTCAAAGGGAACGGATGCCATGCCACCGCCCATCATGGGGAAGCCCAGCTCGGCGATCTCGCGGTTCAGCGCCAGTTTGCGCCTGCCCATCTCTTTGAAGAAATCATCCAGCTCCCAGAATTTCTGAATCATTTCGCGCATTTCCGGCGTGGAGAATGCAGAAATGAGGCCCTTCATGTGCCCGTTGTGGGACAGGGGGATCTGAAGGTTTTCAAGGGGCTTGCAGAGGTTGGAGAGCAGCGGCATGGACTTGTGCAGCTTCCAGCCGGTACGGTCGGAGAAAAACGTGTCGAATTCGTCCTCTTCGAGGATGGGGAACTCGATGAACTGCATCAGAGAGTTGACGTCCAGCTTGGTGCCGGGGCGTCCCGCCCAGTCGATAAAGGTCGGCGCGATGACTTCCATGCCGCGGCCCTCGCCCGCAAGATTATCGCCCACCATTGCAACGTCGGGATCGTAGGTCAGCAGATACTTGGCGATGGAATCCTTTGTGCTTTCAAGCGTTTCGTCGTAGATGACCTCCGCCATCGTATGACCTGCCTGAACGACGGCAAAAATGTTGCCGGCAATGTGGATGGGAACGCAGTCCGCTTCTTTCAGCGCGATTGCGGCATTGATGCGGGAAAGTTTCAGCTCAAGTCGTTTTTTGGCTTCTTCCGTCATGTCGTTTCCTCCCGTGCTTCCCCGCGGAGGGGAAGTTAAATTTTTTTGATTATGATACTATAAAACCACAAAAACAATAAGTATTGCAATAGCCGCATATGCAGAAAAATCACAGTGGAATTTGAACATATTGACCGAAGCACTGGAAAAATCAACCAGGTGTCTGTGCGGAACGGCAAAATTTTTCCGGTTCCGGTAAAATAAGGGCGTCCGCAAAACGGCGGACGCCCGGAAACAGAGAACGATACAAGTTTGTCAGTTTGCCTTGCTCTCGCCGAAGACGAATGCGATATGCTCCGCATCCGGCTTCTTGGTAAAGGCGCTGACGATCGGGGTGACGAACATGGGCAGCACGGTGGCAACGGCGCAGGCATTGACGGTCGTGCAGTAGCGGGCGATCTCTGCAGGGAGAATGCTCTTGAAGAGCGTGGGGATCAGAACGGCGCAGGCGATGCCGACCACGCTGCCGGAAACGGCGCCGGCCTTGGTGACGCGCTTGCCCAGCGTACCGTACACGAAGGGAGCGAGGAAGAAGCCGGACATTGCGCCCCATGCAAGGCTCTGAATGCTGGAGATGACGCCCAGATTCAGCAGCGCGAGCACCAGCGCTGCCACCACGAAGAACAGGGTGCAGATGCGGAGCAGAAGGGTGGTTTTTTTCTCGTCCAGATTCTTGAAGCAGTAACCCTTGATGAAGTCCATGCCGAGCGCGGCAGAGGAGGACAGCACCAGACCGGCCAGCGTGGACATGGAGGCGGAGAGAACCAGCAGCAGGATGATGGACAGGCAGAGCTGACCGCCGATGCCGTCGCCGAAGATGCGGGACAGCAGATCGGGAACCAGAACGTTTGTGCCGCCGTTTGCGGGCAGCTCGTCATAGAACAGGTGGATGAACATACCGGGCACGTGAACGCCGGTGATGATGATGAGTCCGAGAACGGCGCACACCGCACCGCCGATGCGGGCCTGCTTGGCGTCCTTCAGGGCAAAGAACTTGGTCGCCATCTGGGGCAGACCGTTGGGCGCCCAGGAGGTCATCAGCACGAAGGGGATGATACCCAGGAGCAGGGTCCAATTGCCGTTGAAGCCGAAGTTGATCAGATCGGCGCCGGTGACGGTGCCGGCGGAGGTGGAAACCTCACCCAGATTGCGCATCTTTTCGATACCGGCAGCCAGACCGCCGACTTCGGGGGCCTTGATGGTGGCAACGGCGAGGATGATACCGCCGACCATCATAATGCCGCCCTGAATGACGTCGATCTTGGCGGCAGCCTTATAGCCGCCGACGCAGAGGTAAACGGCGGCCAGCACAGCCATGACGATCACGGCGGTGATGTAGGGCAGGTTGAACACGGAGGTGAACATATAGGACAGGCTGGAGAATACGGCTGCAGTGTAGGGGATCATGAAGATGAACAGCACAACGCTGCCGGCCAGCTTGAAGTACTCGGTGTTATAGCGGACGCGGAGATAGTCGGGAAGCGTCTGGACGTTCAGCTTTTCGCTCATGACACGGCTGCGTGCACCCAGGAAGAACCACATGAAGATGATGCTTAAAAGCACATTGCCCCATGCGTTCCACATAGCACCCACGCCCCAGTCCCAGCCGATCTTACCGGCATTGACCATGCACACGCCGGAGATATAGGTTGCGGCGAAGGAGAAGGAAGTGATGACGGGGCCGATGGAGCGCCCGCCCAGGAGATAGGAATCGCCGCCGCCGGAGCTGTCCTTCCTGGAGCGGAGGCCGACAATCAGAATGAATGCTACAAAGGCGGCCACAAAGAGATACTTGATAATGCCCATAATATTTTACCTACCTTTTTTATATTGTGATTGATATTATGACTGCTTGTCTTCAAAGTCAGTCCGCATCCGGGAAGGTGCGGGCGGTTTCCTCACCGCGCAGAACGCGGAGAATGCCCTCCGCCAGAGACTGCATTTCGTTTTCGCCGGGAATGACGGTGACGGGCGCGATCCAGTCCACCATCGGGGCGATCATGCCGGTGAAGCACTCGGAATAGGCGATGCCGCCGGTGAGGATGATGGCGTCAACTTTGCCGCGGCAGACGGGGGCAAGGCGGGCGATGCTTTTTGCAACGTTCAGCGCCATGGCTTCATAGACGAGCTTTGCCTTCTCATCGCCGCCGGCGATCATTTCCTCGACCCTGCGGCTGTCGTTCGTGCCGAGCCATGCGACCAGTCCGCCCTCGCCCTTGATGAGACGGCGGGCGCCGCGGTCATCCAGTTTTCCGTCGCGGATCAGGTCAAGCACGGGGGAGAGCGCCAGCATTCCGGCACGCTCCGGGGCGAAGGGGCCGTCCTCGTCGGAGACCATGTCCACGATGCGGCCGCACTGGTGCAGGCTGACGGTGATGCCGCCGCCGAGATGGGCGACGATGATGTTCTTTTCCGCGGGATCCCAGCCCTTTTCACGGCAGAGCTTCAGCGCCGCGGCGCGCTTGTTGAGGTTGTGGCCGAGCGCCTGACGCGGCAGCTCCGGCACGCCGCTGATGCGGCAGACGGGCAGCAGCTCGTTGACGGAAACGGCGTCGTATATGTAGGACTTCACGCCGGAATCGGCGGCGATGCGGTGGGCGATGAGCGCGCCGAGCAGGGAGGCGTGGGCGTCAAGCGGGCGGGTGCGGATGACCTCCACCATCGCGTCGTTCACTTCGTATGCGCCGCAGTGGACAGGTGCGATCGGGCCGCCGCGGGAGGCGACCGCGCTGAGGTCGGAGAGGGCAACACCGTGCGCCGCCAGCGCTTTCAGCACGAGCGCATAGCGAAATTCCAACTGGTCGCAGATGCTGCCGAAGCCGCTCAGATCTTCGCGCGAGTGCGTGATGCTTTCCTTCCACTGCTCCGAATCGTCATGAAAGAAGGCGATCTTTGTGGAGGTGGAGCCGGGATTGAGAACAAGAATTTTATCCATAATGCCTTGAACCTCGAAAATTCAAAAATATCAAGTCAGACAGGTTGCTCGTAAGAATACAGTTTAGCATGACTGATCCGCAAATGCAAGAAAATATCACGAAAAATAAGGATAATTCGGGATGAGGCCCGAAAAAGGATTGACTTTTTGTTAAGAAAGTAATAGCATAATTTTTGTAAGTCTTGAATTTCTGCGGTGGATCGGCGGGAGGAGCGCAAATGAAACTGACACAAGTCGTTCCCGAAAAGTCGAATTATCTTTTTCTCG
>JAZQNZ010000118.1:0-5855 GCA_045627665.1 Oscillospiraceae bacterium | reverse complement strand
CCAACCTTGCCACGGTGCAGAGCTATGCCGACAACGGCGGCTATCCCAATCTGGACGCCTTCCTCTCCGCATATTACGGCAAGGGCATGGACGAGGATATGTTCGTCAGCCTGCTGAAGAAGTCTCTCCTCGCTTCCGACTACTCCGTCGCACTGTCCGAAACCTTCTCCTATACCGCAGACGAGCTGAGCGCATACTATGCTGAGCATACAGAGGAGTTTGACTATTATAACTTCTATCTTTACACCGTCAGCACCACCGCAGCCGCATTTGAGGAGATGGACGAAGCCGCAAAGGTTGATGCCGCCCACAACGCAGCAGCGGAGATTGCCGCAGCTTCCGACGCTGCCGGGTTCCGCGCAGCCGTCAGTGTATTCGTCGGCACTGACACGGATGTTTCCATGATGCACTACACCGCCGAAAACATGGGCGAGGCATACAAAGCATGGGTCACCGATCCCGCCCGCGCGCAGGGTGATACCACCGTCATTGACACCGACGGCGCAAGCTACGCGATCCTCTTTGACAGCAAAGACAACAATGACTACAACACCGTCAATATGCGCCACATCCTCATCAATGCAGAGGCGGATGAAAACGGCGAGTACACCTCCGAGGCTCTCACCGCAGCAAGAGCACGCGTTGAAGAGATTCAGACCGAATGGGAAGCCGATCCCACGGAAGAAAACTTCAGCCGGCTCGCTTCCGAGTATACCGATGACTCCGGTTCTGCGCTCAACGGCGGTCTGTATGAGAACGTCACGAAAAATGCGATGGTTCCCGAGATCAACGACTTCCTGTTCAACAGCGGCGCAAAGACCGGCGACTACAAGATTGTTTACGGCAATAACGGTCAGTACGCCGGCTACCATCTGGTCTACCTTGCCGCTGAAAACGACCGCTACGCCGACACGCTGGCTGAAAATGCCATGCGCAACGCAGACTATGCTGCAGCATATGAGGCACTTGCAGCCGATTATGCCGTTGCAGAAGGCTCCGGCAAGCGCTACGTTGAGATGAAGTAATTCTCTCCGCAGCCGAAAACAGCAGCAATGACTAAAGAACGCCCGTCCGCGATGCGGCGGGCGTTCTTTTCAGAAAAAGGAGCGCAGGCACAATGGATGAACGCTTTCTTCGCGCAGAAATGGTGATCGGGTCAGACGCAATGAAAAAGCTGCAGCGCAGCCATGTCGCCGTGCTGGGGCTCGGCGGGGTCGGCTCCTGGTGCGCCGAGGCGCTGGCGCGTTCCGGGATCGGGACTCTCACGGTCATGGACGAGGATACTGTCTCCGTTACGAATATCAACCGCCAGTCTGTCGCGCTGTCTTCCACCGTCGGCCGCAGCAAGGCCGGGGTTATGGCGGAACGCATCCGGGATATTGCCCCGGAATGTACGGTGCGTCCCATTGTCGGGCGCTATGAGGCATCCGCGCGGGAGGCATTTTTCTCCGGCGGCTATGATTATATCGTAGACGCCATCGACCTCGTCGCCTGCAAGGTAGATCTGATCTGCACCGCAAAGGAACGCGGCATCCCCATTGTTTCCGCCCTCGGCACCGGCAACAAGCTGGACGCTTCCCTTCTGCGCCTGTGCGATATTTCAAAAACGGAGGGCTGCCCCCTTGCGCGCGTCGTCCGAAAGGAGCTGCGCGCAAAAGGAATCAACCACCACGCCGTTGTTTTTTCCCCGGAAGAAGGTGTCAAGCCGCCCCTTCTTGAAACGCCGCCTCCCGGCAGACGCAGCATCCCCGGTTCCCTTGTCTGGGTACCTGCCACAGCAGGAATGCTTTTGTGCCAGCACGTTGTAACCGAACTGATCAAATAACAGCAGCAAAAAGCTTAGCATCCGGTTTCGGATGCCGAGCTTTTTGCCGCTCAGATGACGCTGTCCTTCGGTACGACGAGCGGGAGCTTCTCGCTGCCGCTGAGGTCAAGATACGGAGACAACTGCACATTTTTATCGGAGATCACATAATTCAGGCAGGAGTTTTCCCCGATCACGGTATCATTCAGGATGATGCAGTTACGAAGTACGGCGCCGTGCTTCACGGTAACCCCGCCGAACAAAACAGAGTTTTCCACGCTGCCTTCGATCCGGCAGCCGTCCGCAACAAGCGAGTTCTTCACGCTTGCCGTGTCACCGTAATAGGCGCTGGTGTCGCTGCAGGCGCGCGTGGCAACATAGCGCTCCGGCGGGAAGAGCGAAGCACGCTTCGCCGGATCCAGCATATCAAGGTTGGCACGGTAATAGTCCCGCACGTTTGTGATATGCAGTGCGTAGCCGTCGTGCATATGGACCCTGACACGCCATCCGTTCTGCATCGCATAGTTCAGCGCGTCCCGGTGGAAATGGAGCTTACTGTTTTCCCGGCACCACTGCACAAGCTCCACAAGTCTGTCGCGCCGGAGAATATACATCTCAAGTCCGGCAACGCCGCGTCCCGCTCCCTGCTGGCAGCAAAGCAACTCTGTGGCAGCTCCGTCCCCGTCCGTCACGAAGCTGTGGTGGATATAGTCGAAGACCTGATCGGTGCACACGGCGGTAATGTCTGCGCCGGAAGCGATATGGTCATCGATCACCGCGCGCATATCCACATTGGCGCAGAGATCGCCGCGCGTCAGAAGCACATAGTCCTCGCGGATGTCCTTTTTCAGATATGTATATACTGCACCGAGCGCCTCCATGCAGCCCTCATACACACCCTTATTCGCATCGGGCATACCGTAAGGCGGGAGCAGATGCAGTCCGCCGGAATGGCAGGCAAGATCCCAGCTTCGCCCGTTGCTGAGGTGATCCATCAGCGACTGATAGCCCCGCTGCATCACAACGCCGACGTTGCGGATGCCGGCGTGCATCATGCCGGAAAGTGCAAAATCAATCAGGCGGTAGCGGCCGCAAAACGGCAGAGACGCGCCGGTTCGGTGGGCGCCGAGCGCTTCAAGCCCGGGAAAAGAATGATAGGCATAGATCAATCCGTGCACGTTGTTCATTATTTCACCTCCGGCGTTTCATACACCATCGCACCCGCAGGCACGGAAAGTCCGCTGCGGATGCGGATGTTCGGACCGCAGGTTGCAACGCCCCAGTCCGCCGTGCCGTCCGGCGCGGAGCCGACGGACGCGCCGCCCTCGATCACGGTGTTTTCACCGATGATCGCATAGGACACCTTTGCGCCTCTGCCGATCCGCACCCCCGGCATCAGGATGCTGTATTCCACCGAGGCGCCCTCCTCCACGACGGCGGAGGCGGACAGAACGGAGTTTTCAACGCTGCCGTATACCTCGCAGCCTTCGGTGACGATGCTGTGGCTGAGCACTGCATTGCTGCCGATAAACTGCGGAATATTTTTGGGGCTGTGCGCGCGGATGGGCCAGCTCTGGTCATACAGATCAAAGATTGTCGCGGAAAGCATGTCCATATTGGCGTCCCAAAAGCTCTCGATCGTGCCGACGTCGCGCCAGTATCCCTCAAAGAAATATGGATACATCCGCTCCCCTGCCGCAAGCATATTGGGAATGATGTTCTTCCCGAAATCGTTTTCCGACGCAGGATCAAGCGCGTCAGCCGTCAGATAGGCGCGCAGCTTTGACCATGTGAAAATATAAATTCCCATGCTGGCAAGGTCGCTGTCCGGCTCCTTCGGTTTTTCCGTAAAGCGGCAGATCCGGCCCTGATCGTCCAGCGTCATAATGCCGAAACGACTTGCGTCCGCCATCGGAACACGCAGCACGGCAATAGTGCAGTCTGCGGCGTTTTTCTTATGTACGGCAAGCATATCGGAGTAATCCATTTTATAGATATGGTCGCCGGACAGAATCACAACATATTCCGGATCGTAAAGATCGAGAAATCCGATGTTCTGATAGATTGCGTCCGCCGTTCCCTTGAACCAGCGGCCGCTTTCGCCGGAAGTCTGATACGGCGGGAGAATATAGGTGCCGCCGTCATTGCTGTCCAGATCCCAGGCCGCGCCGGAGCCGATGTAGCTGTTTAGTTGAAGCGGTCTGTACTGAGTCAGAACGCCGACTGTGTCGATGCCCGAATTAGCACAGTTTGAAAGGGGGAAATCAATGATGCGGTATTTTCCGCCGAAAGGTACGCCGGGCTTTGCCATATCGCGTGTAAGCGCATAGAGTCTGGAGCCCTGTCCGCCCGCAAGCAGCATGGCAACGCATTCTTTTTTCACTGCCGATCACTCCTCTTCCCTGCTTAAAAATTGTCTAAACTATATCATAAGACAAAAGCGGGATTTTTACAATCCCGCTTTTTGACTAATTAAATTTTCCCATGGTTTTATCCGCGCCGAAGCGGATGTAGCTTTCAACCGCTTCCCATGCGCGTGCGGTCGCTTCATCAATGTCAACCGCATCCTGATTTTTGAATGTTCCCAAAACCCAGTCCGCCATATCATAATCCGGGTGCGGCGGCGCGCCGACGCCAACCTTAACGCGCGGAAATTCATCCGTGCCGAGTGCCGCAATGATGCTCTTCAGCCCGTTATGACCGCCGGCGGAGCCTTTTGTGCGGATACGGAGCTTGCCGTTCGGCAGGGAAACGTCGTCCGAGACGACAATAACCTGCTGCGGAGGTACTTTGTAAAATTTTGCCGCCGGGCCGACGGACTCTCCGGAAAGGTTCATATAGGTCTGCGGCTTCATAAGCAGGACGCCCTTGCCGTCGATGTCAATGCGGTCGGTCAGGGCGCGGTCACGCGATTTGGCGATTTTTGCGCCGGTCGCCTTTTCGCATTTTTCCGCAGTCATAAAGCCGACATTGTGCCGCGTTCCGGCAAACTTCGGGCCGGGATTTCCGAGGAAGACAACGATCCAGTCCACCCCGCCGGATTTCGTAAATAGCTTTAACATAGTGTGCCACATCCTCTTTTTGCAAAGAAAGGACAAGCGTTGCTTGTCCTTTCTGAGACTGTCAAAGAATTGTATCTGTGTTACGAAAGTAATCAGTCAAAGAGCGAGGAAATGGAAACTTCCTCATAAATGCGCTCGATTGCCTCCGCAAACACGGGTGCTACGGGCAGATACTTGATCTTGTCGCAGCGGGGCTTATCAGCGGGATAAGGAATGGTATCAAGGAAGGTGAGCTCCTTGATATAGCTGTTGGAAATGCGCTCGATCGCGGGGCCGGAAAGAACGCCGTGGCTTGCGCAGGCATAAATTTCCTTCGCACCGCCGATTTCGACCAATGCCTTCGCCGCGCCGCAGAGAGAGCCGGCAGTATCGACCATATCGTCGAGCAAGATCACGTTCTTGCCTTCCACAGAGCCGATGATGTTCATGACCTCGGACTGGTTGGCCTTTTCACGGCGCTTATCCACAATGGCCATGTTGACTTCCAGCTTATGGGCAAAGGTACGGGCGCGGGCAACGCTGCCGACGTCCGGAGAAACAACCATGACGTCCTCATTGCCCTTGCCGAACTTGCTGATAAAATAGTTCGCAAAAAGATGTGCGCCGAGGAGAGTATCCACAGGAATGTCAAAGAATCCCTGAATCTGGTTTGCGTGCAGATCCATGGTGAGAACACGGTCTGCACCCGCTTCCGTAATCAGGTTTGCAACAAGCTTTGCGGAAATGGGGTCGCGGCTCTTGGCCTTGCGGTCCTGACGGGCATAGCCGAAATAAGGAATGACCGCCGTGATGCGTCCGGCGCTGGCGCGCTTCATCGCATCGATCATAACCAGCAGCTCCATCAAATTGTCATTGACCGGCTTGCAGGTGGACTGCACGATAAACACGTCCGCACCGCGGACAGGCTCATAAACGGAAATGGAGCATTCACCGTCAGCAAAATTCTTTGCTTCGGATTTGCCGAGCTCCTTGCTCAGGCTCTGGCAAAT
>JAZQNZ010000117.1:0-4804 GCA_045627665.1 Oscillospiraceae bacterium | reverse complement strand
GAAATTGAGATCGGATACCTTGCGGACGAGGACTGGGCGAATAGCTGGAAGTCGTGCTACGAGCCGCTGCCGGTCGGCGAAAAGCTGCTGATCGTTCCGGAATGGATGGAGGCGGACGCCGGGGGACGCACCGTTTTGCGTCTCGACCCGGGCATCGCCTTCGGAACGGGCAGCCACCCGACGACGCGGATGGGACTGGAAGCGCTGGAAAGTCTGGAAACCAAAGGAAAACGGGCGCTGGATCTCGGCTGCGGAAGCGGGATTCTGTCGATCGCCGCGCTGCTGCTCGGCTGCGCGGGCGCGGTTGGCTGCGATATTGACCCGAAAAGCCCGGAGGCTGCGCAGACCAACGCCGCACTGAACGGCATCAGCGGCGAACAGTTCAGGGTTTACGCCGGGGACGTTCTGGGCGATGAAGGAATGCGCAAAAAGCTCGGCGCGGGCTATGAGATCGTGATGGCAAACATCGTTGCGGAGGTGATCGTCCCGCTGACGCGCTTTGTTCGCCGCTTTCTGGCGGAAAACGGGGTGTATATCTGCTCCGGCATCCTCGACGACCACACGCAGGAGGTTGAAACGGCGCTGCGCAGCGAGGGCTTTGAGATCCTGCACCACTACCGCGAGGAAGAGTGGAACGCATACCTGTGCAGATAAGGAAAAACGGAAAAAGGGACGGCTGCGCCGTCCCTTTTCCGCAAAAAGTCAGGAAAGAAACATATCAATGTCGCTGATCGTCAGATTGCGGTGAAACGCAAGATTCAGCGCGTAGCCGATGAGCTTTGCGATGTCGCGAACATTGCGGTCAATATCGCGGGGTGTGACGATCATGCTGCCCGCGTCCCCGAACGCACCGGAATCGAGCGAAACGCCGGATTTCGCCGCAAGATCTGTCGCCAGTGTCGCCGCGTCCACGACGGTCGGGGCGCCGACCGCGATGACCGGGATACCGAGAGAATCCGCGTTGAGCGCAAGTCGCGCGTTGCCGACGCCGCTGCCCGGGACGATCCCGGTGTCGGAGATCTGCACCGTGCGGCAAAGGCGCTCCGGCGCGCGCGAGGCGAGCGCGTCAACCGCAACGACCGCCGCCGGGCGGACTTTTTCCGCAACTGCGTGCACCAGCGCGCTGCTTTCGATGCCGGTTGTGCCCAAAACGCCGCTGCAAACCGCAGAAACCGGGCGAAACGCGCCGAAATCCTCCGGCATCCGCTCGGTGAGGTGCCGCGTGACCATCACATAGTCCACCGTGTCGGGGCCGACTGCGTCGGGGGTAATGCCGCGGTTGCCGAGCCCGGCGACGAGAAAGCACCCGTCCGCGCACAGCGCCGGGAAGGAGCAGAGCTGCGAAGCGAGCAGCGAGCAGGCTTCGGTAAAGGCGTTTTCCTCGCGGTGGATAAAAGCGTCAAGCTCCACGGTAACGTAGCGTCCGCGGGGCTTGCCGAGCGCGGCTTCCCCGCGCGCGTCGAGGATCTCGACGGTGGTAACTGCAAAGCGTCCGAACTGCTCATGGGAAGCCCGAACGCCCTCAAGCTGCGTGGTTTCCGAGGCATTTTCGCGCCAGAGCGCCTCGGCCTCAAGGGCGAGGTCAGTCCTGATTTTACCATTCATAGTGATAAGCCATCCATTAAAATACAAGATTTTGTGTTTAGTATGACCGCACGAAAAAAACCTATACATTTTTTGAAAAAAAGCTTGATTTTTCAGACGTTTGAGATTACAATAATTACCCGTGAGTCTATATGTACCGTGCCGTATCACTGTGCGTTTGACCGCTGATACTTTTAGGAGGAGGTGGCGAAAGAAATTATGGCCAACATTAAGTCTTCTGCAAAGAGAGACCAGCTTGCCAAGGCCCGCAACGCCAAGAACAAGGCTGAGAAGTCCGCTCTCAAGACCATGGTCAAGAAGTTTGATGCAGCCGTTGCCGAGGGCGACAAGGAAGCAGCCGTCAGTGCCTACAAGGTGGCTGTCAAAGCTGTTGACAAGGCGGCAGGCAAGAACCTGCTTCACAAGAACAATGCAGCAAACAAGAAGTCCAAGATGACCCTTAAGCTCAACGCAATGGAGTAAGTTGCTCGAAATACCCGCTTCGTTTCTCACCGCGAAGCGGTTCTTTCGTTTTAAAAGGAAAAACGCATCGTATTATTAAACCCCCTGTCCATCGCCGGCACGTGCTCCGCGGCGGACAGGGGGTTTTGTATCAGGTCATCGGGAAGATAATTGCATCGGGAGAATTATTCGATCGGGATCCACGCCTCAAAGTAGCCGGTGAGCGTGTCGCCCTCCATGATGCTGGCAAGCAGGACGCCGCAGACCGGCCCGAACACGCGGATGTCGTTGCGCTCGGCATAGTCCAGCGCATACTGCAAAAGCCGCGGCGCAAAGCCGCCGCGCCCGCCGCTGTTTTTAAAGACGGTGTGGATGCTCCGGCGGGAAGGAATGACCGCCATCGGGGGGACAACGTCGAAGTGCAGCGCGTCGGCGTAGTCGCGCGTCAGCGAAAAGCCCCAGCGGAAGCTGTCCTCCGTGCCGGGGAGCACGGCGTCGGCGTTCATCTCAAAATAGCGGTAATTGAACGGGAGCGCCTTGAGCCACTGCTGCGCAAGGCCCTTCAGGTCGCTGCCGATGTCGTAATCGTTGCCGACGCGGTTAATAAACCGGACAAACTCCGGCGACTCGGCGATCTCGCACCGGTAAAGCAGACTGCTGATCTTGGAAAGGTCGCTGCGGTGCTGCTCACTGCGGCGGAGCAGAAGCCGGCAGCGCTCGATCGTTGCGCGCAGCTCGTCCTCCTTGAGCGCGAGAAGTCCGGAAAGCTCGTCCGCAGAGGGAATGCGGACAATATCCGCAATCTGCTCGATGGAAAAACCGAAGTTTTTGAACCACAGGCAGTCCATGAGAAGATTGATGTCCCAGAAATCATAGTAGCGATAGTCGTTGTTCTCATCTTTTGCCGGGTTGACGACGCCCTTTTTTTCGTAATAGCGCAATATGTCGGGGGAAACGCCGAGAATGCGAGCGACGTCTCCGATCTTATACTTCATGGCGATCCTCCCTACCCTGCAAAATAACTAATACTATTATAATATACTTTAGCAATTTTGCAAGGAGTTTTCGCTTGACCTTGGAATGATACTAGGGTTTATAATGACGATGTTAGCAAACAAAATATAAATACAGGAGGATATTGCAATGGCATACATGCCCCTTGACAAAAACGAACTCTACCTCGAAACCGAAAAGATGCCCAAGATCTGGGATCTGAGCCAGCCCTGGGGCTGGGATACTCCGCTGTGGCCGTTCCCCGGCGCACGCTCTGACCTGAACTTCCCCCGCGGCCAGTATCTGGAGCGCTTCCACAAGAGAACCTGCACCTACACCGGCACGCTGCACGCCGCAACCCACTGCGACGCTCCCAACCACACCCTGCATGAGGAAGAAGTCGACCGCGAGCGCTACGGCTACAACCTTGCCGAGCTCCGTCTGGAGCACTGCATCGGCTCCGGCGTCATCGTTGACCTGACCTGGATGTACGACGAGTTTGAGAAGGCCTTCAACGCTGCCGGCGGCGACCCCGCCAAGATGGGCGAATGGGCAGAGACTCCCGACAAGAAGGGCGCCATCTGGCACATCATCACCCCCGAGGACGTGCAGGCTGCTCTGGACAAGGACGGTCTTGAGATCCGCCCGAACGACTGGGTCATCCTCAACACCGGTTTCCATCGTTACTGGAGAAAGAACAACGACAAGTACTTCAACTACTATCCCGGCAACGGCCCCGAGCTGGCAAAGTGGCTGATGTTTGAGAAGAAGATCAAGGGCATCTCCGGTACCTACGGCGCTTCCGACTCCTGCGTGTGGCATTGCCCCTGCAAGGAGCAGATGCCCTGGCTGTACAACAACTACAAGCTGGCTACCGGCCGCGACATCGACGTTGACTATCCCGACTACGAGCCCTGCCACCGTCTGTTTGGCCAGCACGGCCTGATGGCAGTCGAGAACGCCGGCGGCGACATCGACCAGGTCACCGGCAAGCGCATGATGATCGCTGCATTCCCGTTCCGCTGCGAAGCAGCCGACGGCGGCATGGTCCGTCTGGTCGCATGGGACGAGAACGCCAAGTGGTAATCTGTCCGCACACAATATAAGCAATAGGTAAGCGTTTTGCCCCGTAGGAGACTGCGGGGCAAAAATGCCGTTTCAGAAAAAATGATCCCGAAAAGGAGAAATTCAATATGAAAACACTTGCCGATATTAAAAAGATCGCCGTGCTGGGCGCCGGCACCATGGGCCCCGGCATCGCTCAGGTCTATGCCATGGGCGGCTACACCGTTACCATGTGGACCCGCAGCGAGTCCACCCGCGACAAGGCGCTTGCCTCTCTGAAGGCACAGCTCGATACCTTCGAGGCCGAGGATATGCTGAACGAGTCCAAGGACGCCATTCTGGGCCGCATCAGCTTTGCACTGACCGTTGAGGAGTGCGTCAAGGACGCCGATTTCATTCAGGAGACCATCGTTGGGAAGGCCGACGCGAAGAAGGAGCTGTACGAACAGCTTGCCGCCATCGTTCCCTCCGACGTCATCATCGCCTCCAACACCTCCGCACTGAACATTTTCGAGATCATTCCCGAAAAGCTGCTGCCCCAGCAGATCATCTGCCACTGGTATGCACCTCCCCATGTCATTCCTCTGGTCGAGGTCGTGAAGAGCGAGCAGGCGCCGCAGGAGATCGCCGATCTGGCAGTCACCCTGCTGAATAACTGCGGCAAGACCGCCGTTCTGATGAAGAAGTTCATCCGCGGCTA
>JAZQNZ010000116.1:0-3470 GCA_045627665.1 Oscillospiraceae bacterium | reverse complement strand
GGATCGTCGTTGAAGCCGGAGCCGACGGCAAGATTGCCCTTTTTCGTCAGCGGCTGATACTGGTGATAGGCGCTGCCGTCCTCAAACTGCGTTGCGGCGATGTCCAGAATGCGCTCACGGGCGCGTTCCGGGATCATGTGGACAAAGCCGAGCAGATCCTGACAGGAATCGCGGAAACCCATGCCGCGGCCCATGCCGCTTTCAAAATAGCTGGCAGAGCGGCTCATGTTGAACGTCACCATGCACTGATACTGGTTCCAGATATTCACCATGCGGCTGAGCTTTTCATCGCCGCACTCCACGCTGTAAGCGGAAAGCAGGCTGCTCCAGTGCCGTGCCAGCGCATCGAAAGCTGCGTCAAACTGCTGCGCGGTTTCATATCGCTTCTGCATGGCAAGCGCTTTGGTCTTATTGACAACGCCCGGCGCTTCCCACTTCTCTTTCTGCGCGTTTTCAATATAGCCGAGGCCGAGGATCACGCTGTCGCTTTCTCCCGGGGCAAGCGTCATATCAAACTGCACCGCGCCGACAGGCGCCCAGCCGTGGGCAACGGAGCCGGTGCAGCCGCCGCCGAAAACGGCCTGCGGTCTTGCCGGGCTGCCGTAAACGCCGAGGAAAGCGTCGCGCGCAGTGTCGAACGCGGTAAAATCGCGGTTGGCAAACAGATGCGCGGAGTGGTCGCGGCGCTCGCGGTATTCGGTCTTATGATAGATCGCGCGCGGGAAAACCTCCACCTCGCCGATGGAGTAGTTGCGCTGGAAGTTGGAGGAATCGTCCATCGCGTCCCAAAGGCAGAACTCCGTGTACGCAAACGCGCTGATGCGCTTTGTCTCTGTGCTGTCGTTGCGGACGGTGAGACGGACGAGCAGGCAGTCGTCGCCAAACGGAACAAACATCGTCTGCTCGGCGGAAACAGCGTTTTTCGCGCCCGTGATCACGGTGTATCCGAGTCCGTGGCGGCAGGAGTAGCTGTCCGGTGCAGTCTGGACGGGCTGCCAGCCGGGATTCCAGACACATTCACCGTCGCGGATATAAACATGAAAACCGTCGCTGTCCAGCGGCGCGGAATTATAGCGGTATCTTGTCAGCCGGCGGAGGCGGGCATCCTTATAAAAGCTGTATCCGCCCGCGGTATTGGAAACGAGCGTAAAGAAATTCTCGCTGCCGAGATAGTTGATCCACGGCAGCGGCGTAACGGGTGTCTCGATCACATATTCCTTTGCCGCATCGTCAAAATGGCCGAATTTCATACGGAAAGAGTCCTTTCGTCTTTCACATTTTCATACAAATAAATATTAGCCGATTCGTTGTTGAAACGCAACAGATTTTTTTGTTCAGAATACGCAAAAAAATGCACCGGCGTACAAAAGCCGGTGCAAAATTTATTCAAATTTCCGGTTTGTCTCCCCTGCTCGTCATGGGGCGCGCCGCAAAGCGAGGCAATCAGTTTTTTCCGTCTGCCAGACCACGGATATACGCAAGAACAAGTCCGCGTTCTCCGTCGTCCAGAGCTTCCCATTTTTCAAGGAATTCCACCTGATCGCCGCGCAGCAGCTCCGCCGCCTCCCCGTCGGAGAAAAACTGCGCAAGCGTGATCTGAAATCCGTCGCAGATTTTCGCCAGCGTCGGCAGAGAGGGTGCGCCGGTTTTCTGCAGCATCGAATTCAGCGTGGAGTACGGAATCCCGGACTGCTTTGCCAGACGATATACGCTCCACGCTCTTGCCGCGCAAAGTTCGCGGATCCTTTGTATCGCATCAAATTCCTGCATTACGCACCTCCCGCTCGTATGTACCTATCTTATCGAGAAGGGCGAAAAATCGTTAGATGCAAATTCTCGTTATATTATCCTTGATTTTATAACGAATATACGTTATATTGTTTCAAACAGCTTCTGAACATATTCGTGTGTATTATATTCTCTGTCTTCTGAGGTGTATCTATTTGTACCTGAAAAACATACTGATTACCCTTTGCGTCTTACTCTTTTTCACCGCGATTGTGTGGATTTATTCCCGCTGTCAGAAGGTGTTGGAATACGGAACCGCGCTTAACGCCTACCGGAACGGGAACTACCGCAGCGCACTGGAAGCGTTTTCATCCATACGCAAATTTCGTGACAGTGCCGATTACTGCACGGACTGTATCTATCAGCTCGCGCTTGCCGATTTCCGGGCAGGAAACTATGCGTCTGCAATCAGTGCGCTGGAAAAACTCGGAGACTACGAGCAAGCGCGCAGCTATCTGGAAAAATGCTCTGAGCTGATCGGCGGCATTGAAGCCGGCCGCAGTCTCGGGAGCCGCCCGGGTGAGCAGCTCTGAAAAAGCGGAATACGAAAAACCGACAAACCGCTTCCGGAATCGTGCTTTCAGCATCGAGCCCGGAAGCTTTTTCCGTTTTTCCCCTCGATCCGTGTGGTTTTGCCTTGTTTCCGCCGCAGAGTCATGCTATACTTTTCGCGTAAACCGCTGCGGCGGAAATAAATCAGCACGGAGGGACGATTCTGTGATGCGATGTGTAATATACGGCGAGGGCTCGCTCGGCACGGTGCTGGGCGCATATATGACCGAAAACGGTGCGGACGTAGAGCTTGTCAACCGCAACAGGGCGCACATTTCCGCCCTGAAGGAAAACGGTGCCCATATCTCCGGCACCGTGGATATGCTCGTGCCTGTCCGTGCGCTTTTGCCGTAAGAGATGAGCGGACAGTACGATGTGATCTTTCTGATGACGAAGCAGCTTTTCAACCGGGAGGTCGTCGCCGGACTGAAACCGTTTCTCACGCCGGACGGCGTGATCGTCACGCTGCAAAACGGCATCCCCGAGCCCGCCATTGCGGAGATCGTCGGCAGCGAACATACCATGGGCTGCGTCGTGGAGTGGGGCGCAACGCTCTCCGCTCCCGGAGAATGCACCATGACCAGCGATCCGGACAGTCTCTCCTTCCACATGGGCGGGATGGACGGGATCACCGAAGCGCAGATCGCCCGCGTGAAAGCGCTGCTTGAAAAAATGTGCCCGGTCAGTGTCGAGGATAACCTGCTCGGCGTCCGCTGGTCAAAGCTGCTCATCAACGCAACGTTTTCCGGTCTGGGCACGGTCATGGGCGGATGCTTCGGCGACGTTTCCGAAACGCCGTATGCGCGCCGCGCCGCGATTCGCTGCATCAAGGAGTGCATCGACGTCGGCCATGCCGCGGGCGCGGAGTTCGTACCCGTGCAGGGCAAAAACATCACGAAGCTGTTCTATTACCGCAGCGGCTTTAAGCGTGCGATCGCGGAAATGCTCATTCCCATCGCCATGAAAAAGCACCGCTCCATCGAGCCTTCGATGCTGCAGGATCTTCGCAAGGGCAAGCCCTGTGAAGTCGACTCCATCAACGGCATCGTCTGCGAGTGGGGCAGAAAATGCGGCGTTCCCACGCCGATCAACGACCGCATCGTGGAGATCATCAAAAAGGAACAGTCCGG
>JAZQNZ010000115.1:0-11544 GCA_045627665.1 Oscillospiraceae bacterium | reverse complement strand
ATGACCGCCGACCTGAAGCAGAAGCTCCGCCGAGCCGATGACGGACTGCGTTGCCCAGGCAAGCGCGTCCTTGCGGTTCAGCCCGCAGCGGACGGCGCCGTCCGCCAGAGAATCAATGAACATATAAACATACGCCGGTGTGCAGCCGCCGATGACCATGCCGGCATCCGCGTGCTGTTCGTCAATGAAGCCGACAAGACCGCAGGGCGCGAGAAGCGACGCGAGCTGCTCGGTGTGGACTTCGGCGGCGGAATCGCACGGCGCGATGAGCATGAGCCCCTTCCCGATCGCACAGGGCGTGTTCGGGAGAATGCGGATGATGGGGATCGCAGAAAGCTGCGGATTTGCGCTGACCAGCGATTCGCGCATGGCGTCGCCCGTGATGCCGGCGGCCATGGACACGATGACCTGACGGTCGTTCAGTGCGGGCGCAATCTCGCACAGGACGTCGTGTATGACGCCCGGCTTGACGCCGAGGAAAATGTAGTCCGCGCCGTCGGCACACGCTGTATTCGTTCCGGCGTCCTGACAGCCGCAGGATGCCGCGAGGACGGCGGATTTCGCCGGGGTGCGGTTTGATACCATGACGGAGGAAGGATCGGTCTTTGTGCAGACAGCGCGGACGATCGCACTGCCCATGCTGCCGGTTCCGATAAAGGCAAGCTTCATATAAGATGCACTTCCTAACATTGATTGTTTAATATTTCCATTTTATCATACGAACGGAGTTTTCGCAAGAGGAATGAAAGCGCGCGGCTATTGACTTGCGTGATATAATGTAATATCAGTAAATAATTCTTTTTGGAAGGGAACAATATGACAAAAGTTGATATTTTCTCCGGCTTTCTCGGCGCGGGCAAAACCACGCTGCTGAAAAAGCTGATCGCAGAGGCCTATGCCGGACAGAAGCTTGTCCTCATCGAAAACGAATTCGGCGAGATCGGCATCGACGGCGGATTTATGCAGGAGGCGGGCATTCAGGTCAACGAGCTGAACAGCGGCTGCATCTGCTGCTCCCTCGTCGGGGACTTCTCCAAGGCGCTGCAGCAGGTCGTGGCGCAGTACGCCCCCGACCGCATCCTCATCGAGCCGAGCGGCGTCGGCAAGCTCAGCGACATTATCCGCGCCGTTGCCGGCGTGGAGGGGATGGACGTGAACAGCGCCACCGCCGTTGCCGATGCGGGCAAGGTCAAAATGTATATGAAGAACTTCGGTGAGTTTTACACCGATCAGATCCGCAACGCCGGTGCGATCGTGCTGTCCCGCACGCAGCTCGTCAGTGCGGAGAAGCTGGACGCGGCGCTGGAGCTGCTGCGCGGTGTGAACCCCGACGCGGTCATCATCACAACGCCCTGGGATGCGCTGAACGGCGCACAGATCCAGGAGGCGATCGAGCGCACCGACACGCTGGAAAAGGCGCTGGCGGAGCTGACCGCGCATCACCACGACGATGACGATGAGTGCGACGATCCCGACTGCGCATGCCACCATCATCACGACGACGATGACGACGATGATGAACACGAGCACCATCATCACCATCACCACCACGATGAAGCGGAGCATGAGCATCATCACGATGATGACGATGACGATGACGAGCATGAGCATCATCACCATCACCACCACGACGGCGAGTGCGACGATCCGGACTGCGCGTGCCACCACCATCACGACGATGACGGGCATGAGCATCATCACCACCACCATCACCACGGCCATGACGCCGACGAGGTGTTTGTGAGCTGGGGCATCGAAACGGCGAAGAAGTTCACCGCGGCGGAGGTTGAGCGCATCCTGGCCGCGCTGGATGATGCGGAGAAATACGGTGCGGTGCTGCGCGCCAAGGGCATCGTGGACGCGAGCGACGGCGGTTGGATCCACTTTGACCACGTTCCGGAGGAATCCGAGGTGCGCCGCGGTGCGGCGGGGATTACGGGCCGGCTGTGCGTGATCGGCAGCGGACTGAAGGAAGACGCGCTGAAGGAACTGTTCGGCGTTTGATAAACACGGCGGGGGGCAAGTCCCGCCCTGCGACAGGGAAGGTTTTTTGATTATGCAGGATGATCTTGTACCGATGGAGGAGAACACCGATCTTCCGGTGTATCTCTTTACCGGATTTATGGAGTCCGGAAAGACAAAATTTATCCAGCAGACGCTGGAGGACAAGCGCTTTGAGACCGGCGAGCGCACGCTGCTCATCATCTGCGAGGAGGGCGAGGAGGAATACGCCCCGGAACGCTTTCTGAGCAATAAGCTGACCGTGCGCCGCGTGGAGGAGGAGTCCGACTTTACCGAGGAGCTGCTGGTGCAGTGGGAGCACGATACCGGCTGCGAGCGCGTGCTGATCGAGTGGAACGGGATGTGGCTGCTGGATACGCTGTATCAGGCCATGCCGGAGCGCTGGATCGTTTATCAGGAGTTTATGTTCGCGGACGCGCGCAGCTTTATGCTGTATAACGCCAATATGCGCCAGCTTATGTTCGACAAGCTGCAGAGCTGCGAGCTTCTGGTGCTGAACCGCTTTGACCGCAGTCAGGATCTGATGCCCTTCCACAAGATCGTCCGCGCGGTCAACCGCCGCTGCGACATCGCCTACGAGGACGAGCGCGGCAGAGTGAAATATGACGACATCGAAGATCCGCTGCCCTTTGACAAAAACGCGAAGATCATCGAGATCACGGACAAGGACTATGCGCTGTGGTACCGCGATCTGAACGAAGACCTCGGCGGCTACGACGGGAAAAAGGTGCGCTTCAAGGCGCAGGTCGCGCTCTCTGACGAGCTGGAGGCGGGAACGATCGTTGTCGGCAGGCAGATGATGAACTGCTGCGCGGCGGATATTCAGTTTGCCGGTCTGATCGCAACGGACAATCCGCGCGGCGACCTCGCCAGCGGCGACTGGGTCACGCTGACCGCGTCGCTCAAGGTGAAAAAGCATCCGGGCTACACCCAGCCCGGCCCCGTGCTGCGCATCCTTGAAATCTCCGCAGCGGAGCCCGCGGCGGACGAGGTTGCGACATTCTACTGATCCAATCGAATCAAATCGCGGGCGGCCGGCATTTTGTGTGCCCGCCGTCCGTTTTTTGCTGCGCGTTTGTAACATTTTTGTGAAGTTGATTGACGCCCGGGCGCGCACGCACTATAATACGGGATAATTCTGCGGCGGGGCCGGTTTGCACGGGAAATGCACCGCGGAAACAGATTCCTTTTGACAATATATTAAGCGAGGAAAAACGATGGAAGCGATTGTATATACATCCAACGCGGGACACACGAAAGCGTATGCCGAACTTTTGGGACAGGAGACCGGACTGCCTGTTTTTGCGCTGGCATCGGCAGGCAGAGCACTGCCGCAGGGCGCGGAGATTCTTTATCTCGGTTGGCTCATGGCGGGCACGGTGAAGGGATACGGTAAGGCGGAAAAACAGTTTTCCGTCCGGGCGGTTGGCGCCGTCGGCATGACGGCAGACGATGCGCAGAAGGCGGACGTCAGAAAAGTCAACCGTCTGGAGGAGGATATGCCCCTGTTTCTCCTGCAGGGCGGATTTGAAATGGAAAAGCTGCACGGCGTGTATAAGTTTATGATGCAGTCGATGAAGAAAACCGCCGGGAAACAGCTTGCGGAGAAGCCGGACAGAACGCCCGGGGAAACCGAAATGCTCGATCTTTTGTGCAGCGGCGGGAATCGCGTGGCAAAAGAAAATCTGAACGAATTGCTGCGCTGGTACGAAAGCGGGGAAAATTGAATTTCATGTCCACGATCTATTTCGTGTTCGGCTTGTGTCAGGCGGTCACGGGGTATGCGGCGTGGGTGTTTCGGAAGCAGGAGACGTTTCGGTTCGACGCTGCCGACTACCCGAACATCGGGACGGACGGGAAGCGGCTTGTGGTTTACTTCTCCCGCATGGGATATGTGAAAAAGCAGGCGTATCTTGAAGCGCAGCGCACCGGCGCGGAGGTCTATGAGATCCGGGCGACGGAGCCGACGGCGGGAACCGGCGGATTCTGGTGGTGCGGACGCTTCGGGCTCAGGGGCATACCCATGCCGATCGAGCCGATCGCCGTTGATCTGACGCGCTATGGGCACGTGACGATCTGCACGCCCGTCTGGGTGTTTTCGGTCTGCGCGCCGGTCAGGTCTTTCTGCATGGCGGCGGCAGGGAAGATCCGGGAGGCGGACTACATATCCGTGCACTTTAACAAAAGCGCCTACCCGCGCATTGCGGACACGCTGGACGGCCTGCTCGGAATCCGTGCAGCGGGATACCGTAGCATCTGCTCCCGCATGGGCGAGGTCAAAGCGCAGACGGATGTCACACGATAAATACAGAAAATCTCCGCCCGCACCCTTGATGCTTTCCGGGTGCGGGCGGAGATTTTTGCATGAGACGCCTTTTGCAATGGCAACCGTGCGTCAGCACGGCTCTTGGCCATTGCAAAAGCTCTGATTAAAATGAACATTTTAATCAGAAAAGAGTATCACAATTCGCCGGCGCTTACGCCGCTTACGCTTTACTGCCGTACAGCCGCAGGACGATGTCGCGGAAAACCTCGCCCGTTTCGGTGAGCAGCTCGGGATTCCAGACGAACACGGTGTCCGCGCGGGCGTCGTCGCCCTCGATGGGGAACGTGACGATATTCGGACGCTGGTAAAGCTCACGCAGGGAGCCGGGCAATATGGCGACGCCGAGACCGGCGTTGACGGACAGCAGGACGCTCTCCGCGCGGTTGTAGATACTGACGATGCGGGGACTGAAGCCGCGGTTGCGGCAGATATTCATGATTTTTTTGTCCAGAGAGACGTCCGACTTCGGAACGGTCACAAAGGGGTGGCAGGCGACGGTCGACCAGTCGCTGAGGTCGATCGACGGCGCAATGGCGCGGTTGACAAACAGCTCCAGACGGCCGTGGGCGATCACCTCGGCTGCGTAGCCCATGTTGTCCGGCGTCATGGTGTCCACGCCGAAATAAAAGTCATGGGTGTTTTCGCGCAGCGCCTCGATCAGCTCCGTACCCTCCAGCAGACTGATGTCCGCCTGAATGTCCGGGTGCTCGGCGTAGAGCGGCACAAGGCAGTCGTTGACCTGGTAGCTTGCGGAGGAGAGCGCCGCGATGCGGATGTGGCCTACCGTTCCCTCCGCAATGTTGCGCATACGGGTCTCCGCGCGGTCCTTGATCGACAGGATCTCCTGCACATAGGGCAGAAGCTCGCGCCCGGCGTCCGTGAGGAGCACGCCGCGCTTTGTTCTGCGGACAAGCTCCAGCCCGAGAGAATCCTCCAGCGTTTTGAGCTGGTGGCTGACGGCGGGCTGGGTGATCCCGTACTGCTCGGCGGTGCGGGAGATATTCTGCGTTCGCGCAACGGAGGCGAACAGCTCATACTGCAGCATATTCATGGTGCGTCCGGACGCCCCTTTCCCAATAATAGAATAGAGGGTGCCGCGTTTGCGGCACCCTCTATTCTATCACGTTTATATCTGCGACACAAGATATAAATAATTCTTATATTTTCAGCCTGACCGAAACGGAGGTCGAAGCGCAGGGGGCGAGCTTCAGCTTCGGCAGGGCCCGGAAGCGGGCGGCGTCCGCTGCGGTAAGCGGTGCAAAGTCCGCGATCTCCGGGCGGAACTCCGCCGGTTCCGCGCTGCGGTTGACCGCGATGAGGCGGGCGTCGGCGTCCGTCCAGCGCAGGATGCAGACAACGTCGCCGCCGTGGGCGGCAAAGGCGGCGTCGCCGCGGCGAAGCGCGTCGGAGGAGTTCCGGGCTTCGGCAAGGCGTGCGTAAAAGGCGCGCAGCGCCTTGTCGCGCGGCTGGTAGGGCGCGCGGCAGAAGGGGTCGCGGAAGCCCTGCATTCCCTCCTCATCGCCGTAGTAGATGCAGGGGATGCCGGGCAGCGCAAACTGCAGCACGGCGCAGAGCTTCTGCAGCGTCCTGCCGCGCTTGTCCTGCTCCGGCGTCAGGGCAAAGGCCGCCTGCTGTTCGCGGGAAAGGCCGCTGCCGTCCTGCCCGCTGCCGAGCACGGTGCGGATGCGGGCAGTGTCGTGGCTGCTGAGAAGATTCATCAGGCAGCGGTACATCGGCGCGGGGTAGGCCAGCTTCTGCTCCAGAAGGAAGCCGGAAAGCGCGGAAGCGTCCGTCCGGCCGAGCGCAAAATCAATGAGGGCGGTGCGGAGCGGATAATTCATCACGCTGTCAAGCCCTCTGCCGAGGGCGTAGCTGCGGCGGACGCCGTAGCTGATCTTGGTCGTTGCGTCCTCCCAGACCTCGCCGAGGAGGAGCGCCTCCGGCGCTTCGCCCTTGACGGCGGTGCGCATCCGGGCAATAACCTCGTCGGGCAGCTCGTCGGCGACGTCCAGCCGCCAGCCGCCCGCGCCCTGACGCAGCCAGTGCTTCATAACGCTGTCCTCGCCGGAGATGATGAAATCCTGCCAGTCCGGGTTCGTCTCGTCCACCTCAGGCAGGGAGCGGAAGCCCCACCAGCAGCGGTAATCGTCCGGGAAGGTGCGGAAGTCGTACCATGCGTGCCAGGGACTTTCCTCGCTCTGATACGCGCCGGGGGCGGCGTAGTGACCGTATCGGTTGAAATAGATACTGTCGTCGCCCGTGTGGGAAAATACGCCGTCCAGCACGATGCGAATGCCGCACTTTTTCGCCGCGGTGCAGAGCGCACGGAAGTCCGCCTGCGTGCCCAGCATGGGGTCGATCCGGCGGTAATCGGCGATGTTGTAGCGGTGGTTGGAGTCGGACTCAAAGACGGGATTGAGGTAGATGCAGCGGATGCCGCGCTCCGCCAGCTCCGGCAGACGCTCCGCGATGCCGCGCAGCGTGCCGCCGTAGAAATCGTTCGGGCAGTAGTATTCCCCCCCGTCGGCGGGGAGATACTTCACAGGCTCGTCCCAGCGCTGATGCACTTCGATGCGGCGCTTTTTGCCGCGGTGGTACTTTACACCCTTTGCAAAGCTGTCGCCGCCGGGGGCAAAGCGGTCGGGGAAGATCTGATACATGACCGCGCCCTCTGCCCATGCGGGGGTCTCGAACTCCCGGTCGTAAACGGTGATGCACCACGGGCGCATCTCGCTGTAGCCGACGCCGTCCGCGCCGAAGCAGACGTCCTCCGCAAGGCGGAAGGAATACCAGAGCAGACCCGGTTCGTCCGGCACGCGGAGATCCACGCCGAAAAAGCCGTCCGATTCTTTCTGCATGGGATAACTCTCCCCGCCGGCAAGCAGGACGGCAGAGTCCGCAGCGTCGGCGGCGTAGAGGCGGAGATGCACGGTTTCCCCGCAGCGCAGCGCGCCGAGCGGGGCGCGGTAAAGCTCCTGCGCACAGTCGTGGACAACGCGGCAGCTCGCCGCAGGCAGGACGGAGAGATAAAGCTTTCCGTATTCCACGGCGGCGGGGCCGAAGGAATAGTCCCCGCGCATGGCGCGGTCAATGAGCTGCGGCATTGCGGTGCGGTCGCGGTAGGTTGCAAGAGCATAGGCGACGGTGCCGAGCAGAGTGCCGCAGTTGAAATCGTAGAACGAGAAGCCGTTGCCCCCGCCGGTGAAGCGGTTGTAGGGGCGGACGGTGTCGCGCAGGCCGCCGACCTCGTGGACGATGGGCAGTGTGCCGTAGCGCATGGCGATGAGCTGCGAAAGACCGCAGGGCTCGAACGCCGAGGGCATCAGCAGAAAGTCCGCGCCGGCGTAGATGCGGCGGGAAAGCGGCTCGCTGTAAGCGAGGTAGGCGCAGAGCCGGCCCTTGTAGCGCGCTTCCATGCCGCGCATGGCGTTTTCGTAGGCGGCGTCGCCCGTGCCGAGCAGCACGAAGGCGACATCCTGCTCCATGATGGTGTCCAGCGCCTGCAGCACCAGATCAAAGCCCTTCTGCGCGGTCATGCGCGTTACCATGGCAATCAGGGGCGTGTCGGCGCTCGCTTTGTTCAGCCCTAATTCCTCCAGCAGCGCCAGCTTGTTCTCGCGCTTTTTCTCCGGGGAGCCTGCGTCGTAATTGCAGACCAGCGCGGGATCGGCTGCGGGATCGAAGGTCTCGGTGTCCAGACCGTTGAGGATGCCGGAAACGTCGCTGCCGCGGCAAAGCAGCACATCCTGCAGCGTTTCGCCGAAGGCGGGGGTGCGGATCTCGTCGGCATAGGAGGGGCTGACCGTGTTGACCCGGTCGGCAAACAGGCAGCCGGCTTTCATAAAGTTCGCGCAGTCGCCGTGCCGGATGCCGTCGATGCCGTACCAGCGCGGGTCGATCCCGAACAGGTCGGCGGCGGATTCATAGCTCAGCCAGCCCTGAAACGCCATGTTGTGGATGGTCAGAACGGTGCGGAGCCCGCCCTGCGGCCGGCCCTGATACTGCGTTTTGAGGAGAAACGGCAGCAGCGCCGTGTGCCAGTCGTTGCAGTGGAGGATCTCCGGAGCAAAATCCGGCAGAAGGGGCAGCGCGTCCAGAACGGCGCGCTGGAAAAAGGCGTACTGCTCCACCTCGGCCTCACCGCCGCGGTAGATCCTGTCGCCGAAATAATATTCGCTGTCGATGAGGTAAACCGTCAGGCCGGGGAGCGTCAGCCGTTCCAGACCGGCATACTGGTGCCGCCAGCCGAGATCCACATAGAAATGACAGAGATGCTCCACGTCGGCAGCGCAGGCGTCCTTGATGCAGCGGTGATAGGGCGTGATAACGCGGGCGTCGAAGCCGAGGGCGTTCAGCGCCATGGGCAGCGCGCGAACCACGTCGGCAAGGCCGCCGGTCTTGCTCAGGGGCGAACATTCCGCGGCGGCGACGAGCACGCCGGGGAGCTTCTCTCTGCCCTTGAGAAGCAGAAGTCTGCCAAGCTCAGAGTTCATCCGTCTCCTCCTTGAAATCGTAATATGTGCAGCTCAGCGGCGGGAGCGTGAGCAGCGCGGAGTGGGTGCGGCCGAGGAACGGGACTTCCTCGGCGGGGATGGGCGCGTCCGAGCCGCTGCCGGTGCCGCCGAAGCAGTAATCGTCGCTGCAAAGGCGCTTTTCCAGAGTTCCGGGGCCGGGCAGCGCAATTTGCAGCTCCCAGGTTTTCGGCGTGAAGTTGCAGGCGCAGACGATGTGCGCGAGGCTGTTGGAGGTGCGCATCATGGCAACGCAGCTCCGGTCGGCGTCGTCCACGTTGAGCCACTCGAAGCCGGACCAGCCGTCGTCCCGCTCCCAGAAGGCGGGGGTATGTGTATAAAGCAGGTTCAGCGCGCGGTACCAGCGCTGCATTTCCGCATGGCGCGGATACTCCAGCAGGAACCAGTCCAGTTCCTTCTGATAGTCCCACTCGATGAACTGAGCGAAGTCGCCGCCCATGAAGATGTGCTTCTTGCCGGGATGGGCGAACACAAAGCCGTAGAGCGCGCGGAGATTGGCGAATTTTTCGTCGTATGTACCGGGCATCTTGTTCAGCATGGACTTTTTGCCGTGTACGACCTCGTCGTGGGAAAACGCGAGGACGAAATGCTCGGAAAAGGCGTACATCATGGAAAAGCTCAGCTTGTTGTGACTGCCGCGGCGCCAGAGCGGGTCAAGCTCCATATAGTCCAGCGTGTCGTGCATGAAGCCCATGTCCCACTTGAAGGTGAAGCCGAGACCGCCCTCGTCCGCGTCGCCCGTGACGCGCGGGAAAGCGCTGCTTTCCTCCGCAATGCTGACGCCGCCCTCGCTGCGGACAAAATCGTTGATCTCCTGCAGGAGCGAAACTGCGCCGAGGTCGATGTCGCCGCCGAGACGGTTGCGCGTAAAGTCGCTGCCGCGGCCGAAGCCGAGATACAGCATACTGCTGACCGCGTCCACCCGGATGCCGTCCACATGGTATTCGCGCAGGAACAGACCGACGGAGGACTTCAGAAAGCTGCGCACTTCCGGCTTTTCATAGTCGAAAATCAGCGTGCCCCAGTCCGGGTGCGCAGCCATCTTCGGGTCGCTGCGTTCATAGAGGGCCGTGCCGTCAAAGGCAGCGAGACCGTGGGAGTCGCGCGGGAAGTGGGCGGGTACCCAGTCGAGGATGACGCCGACGCCGCTGCGGTGGAGCGTGTCCACCAGATACATGAAATCCTGCGGCGTGCCGTAGCGGCTCGTCGGGGCAAAATATCCGGTCACCTGATAGCCCCACGACGGGGCGTAGGGGTACTCCGTCACGGGCAGAAGCTCCACGTGCGTGTAGCCCATATCCACACAGTATGCGGCGAGCGCCTCCGCGATGTTATGATAGTTCGGGTAGTGCGCCTCCGGCGCGGGCGCCTTCCATGAACCGAGGTGCAGTTCATAGACGGACATGGGACGGCACCACGGCGCTCCGGCGCACCGGCGCGCGTCCATCCATGCCGCGTCGTGCCAGTCGTAGCCGCGGATCTCCCACACCCGGCTGCCGTTTGCGGGCGGGGTTTCACAATGGGAGGCGTAAGGATCGGCTTTTTCGACCGTGTTTCCTCTGCCGTCCGTGATCGCGTATTTGTAGATGTCGCCCTGCTTTGCCGGGACGGTGACCGTCCACGCACCGGCATCGAAGCGCTCCATCGGGGTGCGTGTCCAGCCGTTGAAGTCGCCCGTCAGTGCAACGGCGGCGGCGTTCGGAGCCCAGACGGTAAAGCGGTACAGACCGCCGCCCAGAAAGCGGCAGCCGAAGAGTCTGTATGCATCTGTGCTGCCGCCGCGGCGAAAGCGCTCCAGCGCGGCCCGGTCAATGCCGTATTGTTCCTCCATCGGGTACCTCCGAAAAGTATTTTCCTGCTCCCATTATAGTAGAAATCCGCCGCGACTGCAAGAACGTGACGCAAAATGGGAGTGCTGCAAAACGATTTTTTGCAGCACTCCCACGGAAAGGCGAGGGCATTTATGCTATTTTTGAGCGAGCTCTCCGTCGCAGAAGGGGCAGCGGTCGCCCTTTTTGCCGATGATGAGCTTTTTGCAGTGGGGACAGCGGTCACCGCGCAGAAACAGCCAGGCCAGCAGCGCGTAGAGCGCTGCGGCGGCTGCGACGAGGAGCAGCCGTCTGCTCAGCACCCCGGCGATCAGAATCGCTGTCGGGATCAGAAAGGCGCTGCGCAGCAGATCCGTCTTGACAGAATTCCAGAACCAACGCTTTGCGGCCTGCTTTTCTTCGCTTTTCATACGGGAGCGCTCCTTTGCGTCACTGCTGGGGCTTCGCTGCGGCGGGCTTTGCCGCCGGGGCTTCGGGCTCCTTTACGGATTCCACGAGTCCCGCTGCGAGACCGGCAAGACCCTGCAGCTCGCTCGGAATGATGATCTTGGTCGCACGACCGTTTGCCGCGGCGGAGAATGCCTCCAGCGCCTTGAGCTTGATGACGGCTTCGGAGGGGGCGGACTCGTTGATGAGACGGACGCCCTCTGCCGTGGCGCGCTGGATGGAGAGAATGGCCTCCGCCTGACCCTGTGCCTCCAGAATGGACTGCTGCTTCTTTGCGTCGGCACGGAGGATCGCGGACTCCTTTTCACCTTCGGCGGTGAGGATGGCGCTGCGCTTTTCGCCCTCGGCGCGGAGAATGGCTTCGCGGCGCTCGCGCTCGGCCTTCATC
>JAZQNZ010000114.1:0-3447 GCA_045627665.1 Oscillospiraceae bacterium | reverse complement strand
TTTTTTCGGGCACCGCAAGCGGTTGGGCGCTTTTCCAAGCACCTCCCCCTTGTGACTCTTTTCCTCTTTTCTCTTCACAGAGAAAAGAGGCCGTCGGAGACAAAAAAGAAGCCTTAGTTCGCCACTTTCACCATTGAAAACCGAATGACCTTATCGCCGATTTTGAATCCCTTCTGGAACTCCTCAACGATCTCGCTCTCGCCCTTTTCCTCATCGTCCACGTGCATCACGGCGTTGTGATAGGTGGGGTCAAAGGTCTTGCCGACGGTTTCGATCTCTTCCACGCCGAGCTTTTTGAAGACGTCCAGAAGCTGGTGGAAGGTCATCTCCACGCCCTTTTTGTATGCTTCGTCGGCGGTTTCCGCCTTCAGCGCGCGCTCCAGATTGTCATAAACGGGGAGAAAACGGGTCACCGTGTCCACGCGGACGTCGGTGTAGATGTTTTCACGCTCTTTCACGCTGCGCTTTTTGTAATTGTCAAACTCTGCCATCAGGCGGAGATATTTGTCGGAATCGTTCTGCTTCGCTTCGGGGGCGGGCGTTTCGGGCCTGACCTCCTCAACGACCTCCGCCTCGGGGGCGGTCTCCTGCGTCACTTCTTCCGCAGGCGCGGTGTTTTCGTTTTTCTTTTTTGCAGCCATTTATCCTTGATCCTTTCAGTATCAGTTCTTGTCCTTAATCATCAGCTTGCCGAAACCCGGGAGCAGATCGCTCTTGCCGCCCGCGAGGGCCTTTGAAAGACCGTCCGCAATGTAGCTGAGCTTGGCGGCGACCTTCGAGTAGTCCATTCTCGTCGGGCCGACCACGCCGATGACGCCCTGCATTCCGTCGCCGGCGTCATACTTTGCGAGGATGACGCTGGAATCGCGCAGCTCATCGGCAATGTTTTCCGGGCCGATCAGCACTTTGACGTCGTCCCCGAAGTCCAGCCCCGGAAGATCCGCCAGATGCTCCGCATCGGAAAGATAGCTCATGAGGTGGTGCGCCTTGTCCGGATCGCGGAATTCGGGAAGCTGCAGCAGCTTGCTCTCGCCGGTCAGAACGGCCTGCGAGCCGCGGCTGGCGGAGAGAATCTCCAGCGCAAAGCCCGCGACCGCCGCAACCAGTCCCATCGTGTCGCCCACGGCACGCTCCGTTGAGGAGATGAGCACCGGGGTGATCTGATCCTCCGTGATGCCGGTGAAGCTTGCGTTAAAAACGGTGGACAGCTTCTGCACCATGCTCTGCTCCACGGAGAAGGGCAGATGCACCAGCTTGTTCTGCACCTTGCTGCTGCCGAGCAGGGCGACGATGATGAAGGTGTTCGAGTCCACATAGAGCAGATCAAAGCGGCGGATCGTGTCGGGCGTCTGCGTTGCCATCGCAAGGGCGGGATAGTTCGTCAGCTCCGCGGCAAGCTTGCCGACGTCGCTCATCATCTTGTCGAGCTGCTGCACCTTGAGGTTGAGACTGCGGTTGATCTCGTCGGTTTCCTCCATGCTGAGCTTCGTGCGCTCCATCAGCTCGTTGACGTACAGGCGGTAGCCCTGCGCCGTCGGGATGCGGCCCGCACTGGTGTGCGGCTGCTCCAGATAGCCGAGGTTTGTCAGCTCGGCAAGCTCGTTGCGGATGGTTGCGGAGCTGACGTTCAGCCCGGCCTTTTCCACGATGCGCTTGCTGCCGACGGGCTCCGCGTTCGCAATGTATTCGTCCACAACGACCGCCAGTATTTTCTTTTTCCGTTCGCTGATCGCCGCCATGTGCCGCTCACCTCGGATCTGTGTGTCAGCAGAAGAAATAACCGTTTGCTGGCACTCTCGACTTACGAGTGCTAATTTACCACGATATGCCTGTAATGTCAAGGGGAACGGTGCAGAAAAGAGAAAAATTCACGATTTCTTCAAATTCTCCGAACCTGCCTTCCGCGGTGCTTCCGGGCGTCCGAAAACGGGAAAACCGACCTGCCTGTCCGGATCACGGACGAGCGGGTCGGTGTGTTTTCGGAAACCGGTATCAGTTTTTGCCGTTTTCCGCCAGATATGCGAGCAGCGCGTCTTTTTCATTGGGAACGCGCCCGTCGATCACGGCGTCAAGCAGCAGCTTCAGCGCGCTGCCGACGGCTTTGCCTGGCTGCATCCCGAGCGCAAGCAGATCGCCGCCGTTCACGGCGAGATCGTGCAGGGAGAAGCACTGCCCCTGCGCGATGACCTCCTCCGCCAGCGCCTGCAGGCGGTCGTATCCGGCCTGACGGAAGCGATACTGCGGCGCCTGGGCAAGATTGTCCGCACGCTTGAGCAGCAGGAGCTGGAAAAACATCTCCGGCGTCAGGCGGTTGAGCGCACGCCGGACGAGGCGGGGCTCCGGCTCAACGGGCTGGTCGTGGCAGCGCACAAGCGTCACGATGCGCTCCCGGCTCGCACGATCCAGACGCAGCCGCTCCGCAGCGGCGTCCGCCAGCGCGGCGCTCCGCTTTGCGTGACCGTAAAAGTGTCCGACGCCCTGCGCATCGACGGAGAAGCAGTCCGGCTTTCCGGCGTCGTGCAGCAGCGCCGCGAAGCGCAGCACCGGCTCCGCCGGGACGTTTTCCATTGCGGTGACGCAGTGGTCGAGCACATCGCGGTCATGGTGCTCGTTGTGCTGGGAAAAGCCGCGCATGGGCAGAAGCTCCGGCAGAACGACGCCGAGAATGTCCGTATAGGAAAGCAGGATCTCCCGCGCGTTTTTGCCGCACAGCAGCTTTTGCAGCTCCACGGCGACGCGTTCGGCGCTGATGCGGGAGAGCAGCGGCGCACACGCCCGTGCGGCGTCGGCGGTGGCGTCCTCGATGCGGAAGCCGAGCACGGCGGAAAAGCGCAGGGCGCGGAGTATGCGCAGCGCATCCTCACGGAAGCGCGTTTCCGGGGCGCCGACGCAGCGGATCAGACCGTCCACGATGTCCTTCTGTCCCCCGAACGGGTCGAAAAAGCCGCCGCACTCGCTGTAAGCGATGGCGTTCATGGTGAAATCGCGCCGCGCAAGATCCTCCCGGAGGGAGGGCGTGAAGCGGACGCAGTCCGGGTGGCGGGCGTCGGAGTAGCTGCCGTCAACGCGGTAGGTCGTGATCTCCAGCGGCTCGCCGCCGAGCAAAACCGTCACCGTCCCGTGCTTCATGCCGGTCTTGATGAGGCGCTCGCCGGAAAACACCACCGCGGTCTGCTCCGGCAGGGCGGAGGTCGTGATGTCATAGTCCGCGGGCGTTCTGCCCATCAGCCGGTCGCGGACGCAGCCGCCGACAATGCACGCCTCAAAGCCCGCCTGTTCCAGACGGTGCAGCGCGTTGGTCACATATTTCGGAAGCCGCCGCATGACGGGCTCCACCTCCCCTTTCTGCCGCGCAGGGCGCGGACAAACTGTTTTTCTCCATTATAATACTATTTTCTGATGAAAAACAGACATTTTTCGGTATGGTTTTCAAAAGCGGAAAAGCAA
>JAZQNZ010000113.1:0-5018 GCA_045627665.1 Oscillospiraceae bacterium | reverse complement strand
GGAGGGGACAAAGCTGCAGATCCTTGCACCCGTGATCCGCGGGCGCAAAGGCGAGCATCAGAAGGTGTTTGAGGACGCACGGCGCTCCGGCTATGTCCGCGCGCGTGTGGACGGGGTGCAGTTCGATCTCTCCGAGGACATTTTGCCGGACAAGAACAAAAAGCACACCATTGAGATCATCGTTGACCGCGTGGTCGTCCGGCCGGATATGCTCCGCCGCCTGACCGACTCTGTGGAAACAGCCTCCGGACTTTCCGGCGGACTGATTACCGTTCTTGTCTCGGAAGCGGACGGCGAGCGCGAACTGCAGTTTTCTCAGAATTACGCCTGCGAGGACTGCGGCATCTCCATCGACGAGCTGACGACGCGCCTGTTCTCGTTTAACAATCCCTACGGCGCCTGCCCGAAATGCGGCGGCCTGGGCGTACAGCTTCAGATCGACCCGGCGCTCATTATTACAGACACGGACACCAGCCTGATGGACGGCGCGATCGCCGCCTCCGGCTGGAACAATCTGCGCGGTGACTCGATCGCGAGGATGTATTACGAGGCGCTGGCAAAGAAATACGGTTTTTCGCTGACCGACCCGATTTCCGAACTTTCCGACGAGGCAATGGACGCCATACTGTACGGTACAAAGGGCGAAAAACTGGAGCTTTATTATGAACGCCGCAACGGCAGAGGCGTGTTAAATCAGCCGTTTGAGGGCATCGTGAACAATCTCAACCGCCGCTACCGCGAAACGCAGAGCGCTTCCATCCGCGAGGAACTTGAGCAGTGCATGAGCGAGATCGAATGTCCGGACTGCCGCGGCCGCCGACTGAAGCCGGAGGCGCCTGCCGTCACCGTCGGCGGGATAAACATTATGGAGTTTTCGGAAATGTCCGTTGCGGACGAGCTTGCGTTTATGCGCGCGCTGCGTCCCGAAGGGCAGAAAAAGATCATCGCGGAGCAGATCCTCAAGGAGATCACGGCGCGGCTGGAATTCCTTTCCTCCGTCGGCCTTCAGTATCTCTCCCTTTCCCGCGCCGCGGGGACGCTTTCCGGCGGCGAGAGCCAGCGTATCCGTCTTGCGACGCAGATCGGTTCAAGCCTGATGGGGGTACTCTATATCCTTGACGAGCCGTCCATCGGTCTGCACCAGCGCGATAACGCCAAGCTGATCGCAACGCTCAAGCATCTGCGCAATCTGGGCAATACGCTGATTGTTGTGGAGCACGACGAAGAGACGATGTATGCTGCCGACCATATCATCGACATTGGCCCGGGCGCCGGCGTGCACGGCGGCGAGCTGGTCGGGCAGGGGACGGTGGAGGATATCTGCCGCAGTCCGCGCAGCGTGACCGGCGACTATCTCAGCGGGCGAAAGCGCATCCCTGTTCCCTGCGTACGGCGGCAGGGTACGGGGAAATACCTGACCGTCCGCGGCGCGGAAGAGAACAACCTGAAGCACGTGGATGCCGCGATCCCGGTTGGCGCGTTCACCTGCGTGACCGGAGTTTCCGGCAGCGGGAAATCCAGCCTTATCAATGAAATATTCTACAAAACGCTTGCTGCAAAGCTGAACCGGGTGAAGATCCGCCCCGGAAAATGCGACGGGATCGACGGACTGGAATTTGTCGATAAGGTCATTGCGATCGACCAGAGCCCCATCGGGCGGTCTCCGCGCTCCAATCCCGCAACTTACACCGGCGTATTCAACGATATCCGGGAACTGTTTGCCGCAACGCAGGATGCGCGCATCCGCGGCTACAATGCCGGGCGCTTTTCCTTCAATGTCCGCGGCGGACGCTGCGAGGCTTGCGCGGGCGACGGACTGCTGAAAATCGAGATGCACTTTCTGCCGGATGTATATGTTCCCTGCGAGGTCTGCAAGGGAACCAGGTACAGCCGCGAGACGCTGGAAGTGAAGTATAAAGGCAAAAACATCGCAGACGTTCTTGCGATGACGGTCGAGGAAGCTGTTGAATTTTTCGGGAACGTTTCGAAAATCCGCGACCGGCTGCAGACACTGTATGATGTCGGACTCGGCTATATCCGACTCGGACAGAGCGCAACGACGCTTTCCGGCGGCGAGGCACAGCGCGTCAAGCTTGCAACGGAGTTGAGCAAGCGCAGCACCGGCAGAACGGTGTACGTTCTGGACGAGCCGACCACGGGACTGCACACTGCGGATGTTCATCGCCTGATCGACATTCTGGAAAAACTGACCGACGCAGGAAACACCGTCGTTGTGATCGAACACAATCTGGATGTGATCAAGTGCGCCGACCATATCATTGATCTCGGCCCGGAGGGCGGCGACCGCGGCGGAAACATCGTATTCAGCGGTACGCCGGAGGACTGCGCTGACTGCGCGGAGAGCGCGACGGGCGAATACCTGAAAAAACTGCTCTGAAAGACCGCGCCCTGCTTCGGCAAACGATAACGCTTTGACTGAGGGACTGCATGGAGACAAACGAATGGATCGAACTGGCCGGAACGGTTGATGAGATCGTCTATACAAATGAAGAAAACGGCTATACCGTTCTCCGCATGGAGACGGACAGCGGCGAGACGGTGAACGTCACGGGCTGCCTGCCTTTTGCAGCGCCGGGCGAGCAGATGATTGTGAGCGGGGCGTGGGTGCGCCATGCGACGCACGGGCAGCAGTTTAAGGCGGAGTACGCCGAGCGAAGAATGCCCAGCGGCGCGGAGGGAATCTATGAATACCTTGCAAGCCGTGTGATCAAGGGCGTCGGGCCTGCCACGGCATCGGTGATCGTCTCCGCCTTCGGCGCACGCTCGCTGGAGGTGATCGAGCATGAGCCGGAGAAGCTTGCGGGACTCAAGGGCATCAGTCTGAAAAAGGCGCGCGAAATGAGCGAAGCCCTGCGTCACCAGCTCGGTCTTCGCCGCCTGATGGAGTTCCTGATCAGCCACGGTCTGCGCCCGCAGCTTGCCATGCGTCTGTATCACGCCTACGGCGACAGCGCGATGCAGCGCGTCAGCGATAATCCGTACATACTCTGCTCGCAGCACATCGGCGCGGAATTTTCGGATGCCGACCGTCTTGCGCTTGATCTCGGCATGGAGGGCGACAGCGCTGAGCGCATCGCCGCCGCGGTGACCTTTGAGCTGCAGCACAATTCCGGCAACGGTCACGTTTTTATTCCGCGGGAAAAGCTCATCCTTGCAACCGCGCAGCTCATCGACATTGACCCTGCTCCCGTGGAGGAGGGACTTGACATTCTGCTGGACAGCGGGGAAGTGATCTGCTGCTCCGTTGCGGGCTGCGAGGCGTGCTATCTTTCCTCGCTCTATGAAGCTGAGACCTATACTGCGGAGCGACTGCTTCGCATGGCCGGTGCCGCCGTTGACGCGCCGCCCGATCTTGACCGCATCCTCTCTGCGCTGGAAGCGCAGCAGGGGATCCGCTATGCGCCGCTGCAGCGCAAAACGCTGGAGATCGCCGCCGCAAATATGGTGACCGTGATTACGGGCGGCCCCGGTACGGGAAAGACGACCACAGTTCGCGCCATCATCGCCATGTTTGAGCAGATGGGACTGACCGTGCAGCTTGCCGCCCCCACCGGACGCGCCGCAAAACGGATGACGGAGCTTTCCGGCAGGGAGGCATCGACCATCCACCGTCTGCTGGAAGCCGGTTATGCGGCGGACAGCTTTGATCTTGTGTTCAAACGCAATGAAAACGAGCCGCTCAAGTGCGACGCCATCATTGTGGATGAATGCTCCATGATCGACATTACCCTGATGAAATCGCTGCTTTCCGCACTGCCGAAGGACTGCCGGCTCGTCCTTGTCGGTGACGCCGACCAGCTTCCGCCGGTTGGCCCCGGGTGCGCGTTTCTGGATATTCTCCGAAGCTGCGCGCTGCCTGTCGTTCGTTTGACGGAAGTGTTCCGCCAGACGGCGGACAGCCGCATTGTCCGGTATGCGCATCAGATCAACGGCGGCGAGCATCCGAACATTGCAGAGAATAAGGGCGACTTTTTCTTCATGCGCCGACTGAATCAGGAGGCGGCGCAGGCTCTGATCGTTCAGCTCTGTGCCGAGCGTCTGCCGAAGAATATGGGCATTCAGCCGCAGGAGATCCAGGTGCTGACGCCGACGCGAAAGGGAACGATCGGCGTGCAGGGACTCAATGCAGCGCTGCAGGCGGCGCTGAATCCGCCGGCAGATGGGAAAAACGAGAAAAAATTCGGCGATATTACCTTCCGCGTCGGCGATCGGGTGATGCAAATCCGAAATAATTATGATATAATATGGGTGACTGCCGATAACGCGTCGGCCGGAACCGGCGTTTTTAACGGGGACATCGGCTATATTCTGTCGATTGATCTCAATAACGAGCTTCTGATCGTGGACTATGACGGACATCTGGCTTCCTATGGGTTCGATATGCTGGCAGACCTTGAACACGCATGGGCGATGACCATCCATAAATCGCAGGGCAGTGAGTACCGCGCGGTGATCCTTTGCGTCGCGGGCGGCCCGCCGCAGCTTCTTTACCGCGGTGTGCTGTACACCGCTGTGACCCGTGCCCGGGAGCTGCTGGTTGCTGTGGGCGATGACAATGTTGTGAATCAGATGATCGACAATCATAAGCAGGCAAGACGGTACAGCGGTCTGCGCTCGCGTCTTGCCGGAGAAACCGCATGATTGCAACGGAGGTTCCGCTATGAGTATTTTTTCTGCATTTCTGGACGTCCTGTTTCCGCCGCGCTGTGTATTTTGCCGCAAAGTTCTGAAAAGCGGCGCGGAGCTTGTCTGCGATCACTGCCGCAGCACTCTGCCGTTTACCGAAAACGGAGGCGGCAAGACCGGCGACTTTTTCTCCGACTGCGCTGCGCCGCTGTATTATGAGGGCGCGGTGCGGGACTCCCTTCTGCGTTTCAAATTCAAGGGCGCATCGGGCTACTCCAAGACCTATGCCCGGTTGCTTGCGGACTGTATCCGCGAGCGCTATGCAGGACATTATGATCTGATCTCGTGGGTGCCGCTCAGCAGCGGACGAC
>JAZQNZ010000112.1:0-2499 GCA_045627665.1 Oscillospiraceae bacterium | reverse complement strand
CTGCCCGTTGATTTTGACAGCGCTGTACATCGGCGGGATCTGGTCGATCTCTCCGCGAAAACGCGCCAGTACGCCCTCCAGCTCCGCATCACCGAACTGCACGGCCGACTCCGACAAAATGCTGCCGGAGGTGTCCTGCGTGTCTGTCACAATGCCGGGACGCATCGCGGCAAGATAGGTTTTGCTGTCCGCCTCCGCAAATTCGACCGCGCGGGTCGCACGTCCGAGAAAAACGACGAGCAGACCGGTTGCCATCGGGTCAAGCGTTCCGCTGTGGCCGATCCGCTTTTCGTGCAGTGCGCCGCGCAGCTTTGCGCAGACGTCCATGCTTGTCCAGCCGGCAGGCTTGTCAATCAGGAGAATTCCGTTCATTCGGGCCACGCTTCGTTGATCGCCGTCTGGATCAGGATCGCGGCGAACCCCGGATCAATGTTGAGCGTGCAGCCGGCAGCCATCTTGTGTCCGCCGCCGCCGAAGCGCGCGCAGATCGCGGATGCGTCCACCTCATCGGTGGTGCGCAGGGAAACCTTGCATACGCCGTTCTCCATTTCGCGGATCAGGACGTTGACCACGCTGCCGCGGATTTTTCCGGGAACGGAGGCAAGATCGTCGCAGTCATCCTCGGTTGCGCCGCTTTCTTTCATCATGTCCAGTGTCACAACGGCAATATTGATCTTATTGCTGCGGAACGACTGCATTCCTGCATAGATCATGCTTTCCAGACGCAGTCTTGCATAGCTGTAAGAGCGGAAAAACCGATTGTTCAGCTTTGTATTTTCCGCGCCGCAGTCAATGAGGCGCGCTGCGGCACGCAGCGTTTCCGCCGTGGTGTTGCCGTAGCAGAAGCATCCGCTGTCCGTGCTGACGGCAACATAGAGCATAGACGCTTCTTCCTTTGTCAGTGTACCGCAGAAATTAACGATCACATCCATGACGATCTCGCCGCAGGAGGCTTTCGTGCCGTCCACATACGAGACCGGCGCCAGACCGGGATTTTTCGGGTGGTGATCGATGGAAATATCAATGCTGCCCTCCCAGCCGTCCGGAAGCATCCCGAAGTCCGCAATGTCAACGGAAATGACGCAGGGAGTTTCGTCCGGCACGCCGAAGTAAGGCTCGGCAAACGCCAGATAACTCTCCGTGATACCGGGGTTGCGGTACAAAAACGCCTTTTTGCCTTTGCGTCGCAGGGCGGAGCACAACGCCGCGGCGCTGCAGATCGTATCGCCGTCGGGACGAACATGGGTCAGGATCAGGAAATTGTCATTCTGACGCAGCGCGTCAATCACCGCATTCGTCGTCATCGTTTGCATCCTCCTTCGGAATATCCAGCTTGGCGATCAGGGAATTGATATACGCTCCCTGCTCGATGGACCTGTCCAGCTCAAAAATCAGCTCCGGCGTGTAGCGAAGATTCAGGGCGCTGCCAAGCTCATGCCGCAGCCACGGCGCGGCGGATTTGAGACCCTTTTTGAAATCCTTCTCGTTCACCTCGCCGAGTACGCTGAGAAACACCTTCGCGTAGCGGAGGTCGCCGGTGGTATCCACGCGGGTCACACTGATCAGATCACCCTGCTGCACGCGGGGATCCTTCACCTTCGGAAGCAGTCTGGACAGAACGAACTGAATGTCGTCATTCGTCCGCTGCAGTTTGTTGTTGTTTGCCATAAACGCTCCTCTCTGCGCTGCAAAACGTAATCCGTATTGTCCGAAAAGGGCGCATTCGATGCGCCCTTTTCCAAAAATCACTGTTTGATCTCTTCCATGACGAAGCACTCGATCACGTCTTCGATCTTGACATCGTTGAATTTTTCGATCTGCATGCCGCACTCGTAGTTCTCGTTGACTTCCTTGACGTCGTCCTTGAATCTGCGCAGCGAAGCAAGCTCGCCCTCATGGATCACGATGTTGTCACGAAGCACACGTACCTGGCAGCCGCGCTGGATCTTACCATCCGTCACATAGCAGCCGCAGACCGTACCGACCTTGCTGACCTTGTAGGTCTCGCGCACTTCGGCGTGGCCGATCACAGCCTCGCGGAACTTCGGCGCCAGCATGCCCTTCATGGCAGCCTCGATCTCGTTGATGCAGTCGTAGATGACGCGGTACATACGAACGTCAACGCCGGAGCGCGCCGCGCTGTCGCGTGCGGCATTGTCCGGGCGGACGTTGAAGCCGACGATCACCGCGCCGGAAGTAGCAGCCAGCATCACGTCGCTCTCGTTGATCGCGCCGACCGCACTGTGGATGACTTTGACGCGGACTTCTTCGTTGCTGAGCTTTTCAAGGCTGGACTTGACCGCCTCCGCAGAGCCCTGCACATCGGCCTTGACGATGATGTTGAAGTCCTTCATTTCTCCGGCCTGGATCTGGCTGAACAGATCCTCCAGAGAAACCTTGCGGTTGCCGCCGAGCATCTTGTTCTTCAACTGCTCCTTGCGCTGCTCAACCAGCTCGCGCGCCATGCGCTCGTCGGAAACGGCGTTGAAGATGTCGCCC
>JAZQNZ010000111.1:0-2975 GCA_045627665.1 Oscillospiraceae bacterium | reverse complement strand
ACAGCGTCGTCGTCGGCATCGCGGCGCGTCTGCACCCCGTCAAGGACATCCCGACGCTGCTGCGCGGCTTTGCAAAGGCGTATGCGCAGCGCCCGAATCCCCGTCTGCTCATCGCGGGCGACGGGCAGGACAGAGAGCCGCTGCTCGCGCTGGCGCGGGAGCTCGGCATTGCGGAGGTCACCTGCTTTGCCGGCTGGCTGACCGATATGCGCAGCTTCTACCGCGCCATCGACATCAACACGCTGACGAGCCGCTCGGAAACCTTCCCCTACGCGCTGACGGAGGGCGCGCGTGAGCATCTGCCCACGATCGCAACCCGCGTCGGCGGCATTCCGGCGCTCATCACGACCGGAGAGACCGGCTATCTCATCGATCCCGGCGATGCGGAAGCCCTCGGCAGGCACCTTTCCGACCTTGCCGCGGACGATTCCCTCCGCCGCCGCCTCGGCGACGCGCTTTACGAAAAGGCGAAGACGGAATTTTCCGCTGCGGCGACGGCACGCCGCCAGCAGGAGATCTACGCCCGCATCCTGCGGACGGAGCAGCGCCTGCGCGAAACGGGACGCTGCGGCGTTCTGATCTGCGGCGCATACGGAATGCAGAACACGGGCGACGAGGCGATCCTCGAAGAGGTCGGTTCCGAGATGCACGCCATCGACCCCGATATGCCGGTGACGGTCATGTCCCGCCGCGCAAAGGAAACGGCCCTGCGCCGCGGCGTCAACGCCATCCACACCTTCGATTTTCCCCGCTTCCTGCGCGCCATGCGCCGCAGCGAGCTGTATATCAACGGCGGCGGCAGCCTTTTGCAGGACGTTACCAGCTCCCGCAGCCTGTGGTACTATCTCTATACGCTCCGCGCGGCAAAGCGGCGGGGCTGCCGCGTGATGATGTACGGCTGCGGCGTCGGCCCCGTGAGCGGAAAGCGCAACCGCCGCATTGCGGGCAGAACGGTGCAGAACTACGTCGATGCGGTCACGCTCCGCGAGGAACACTCTCTGGAGGAGCTGCGCTCGTTCGGTGTGACAAAGCCGGAGATCCGTGTGGCGTCCGACCCCGCGCTGTTTCTGACCCCTGCGCCGGAGGGCGAGGTGGATGAAATGCTGCGCGCCCTCGGCATGGAGCCGGACGGGAAATACCTCTGCATCTGCCTGCGCCGCTGGACGGGTGTGCGCGAGAAGCTGGAGCTTTTCGCAGCGGCGGCGGACCATGCGTGGACAGCGTACGGACTGCAGCCGGTCATTCTGTCCGTCAACCACGCCCAGGACGACCGCATCGCCGAGGCGCTGTGCGAGCGCATCCATGCGCCCTGCATCCTTGTGCGCGAGCCGATGGAAACGCCGCTGATGGTCGGGTTTATCGGGCGGATGCAGGCGGTTCTTGCAATGCGGCTGCACGTTCTGATTTTTGCCGCATCGCGTGCCGTGCCGCTTGCGGCGGTCTCCTACGACCCCAAGGTTTCCGCGTTTCTTGAGTATCTGTCGCAGAAGAACTATATTGAATACGACGCGCTGACGGAAGCGGAGCAGTTGTGTGCGATGATCGACGCCGCAGTGTCCGCGGACCGTGCGCTTCTGCGGGAAGCGACGGCGAACATCATGGCGATCGAGAGCCGCAACGGAGAAACCGCGCGGCGTCTTTTGGGAAGGGAGAGCTCCGAATGATACGAACTGCCGTTCTGGTATCCGGCGGCGGCGCCAACCTGCAGGCGCTGCTGGACATGATTTACTTTGACGAGCTGCCGCAGCTTCAGCTTGCGGCGGTGATCTCCTCGGCGGACGGCGTTCACGCGCTGGAGCGCGCGAAAAATGCCGGGATTCCCGCCTACGTTGTGGACAGAACGCTGTTTCCGAACAACGCCTCGTTCTGCAACGCCCTGCTGTGCAAGCTGCGCGATCTGGACATTTCCCTTGTCGTCTGCGCCGGCTTTACGGAGCACCTGAGCTATCCCATCGTACACTATTTCAAAAACAGCATCATCAACGTCCAGCCGGCGCTGTTCCCCGCCTTCTGCGGCGAGGACTTCAACGCCATGCGCGCTGTGGAGGAAACGCTGCGTCTCGGCGTGCGCGTCACGGGCGCAACGGCGTACTTCATGGCGGAGGAGGATACCGGCTTCGGCCCGATCATCGCCCAGCGCGCCATCGAAGTCCGCCGGGACGATACCCCCGCCACGCTGACCGAGCGCATCATGCGCGAGTGCGAGTGGCCCGCGCTGGTGGAAGCGGTCGGCCGCTGCTGCCGCGGCGAGCTGCGCGTGGAGGACGGGCGCGTGATCATCAGCGATCCCTGCGGCGATGCGGAGCCGGAAACGGAAGAAGTGGAGAATTGACGCGGAATTTTTGAGCAACCTCCGTACCGGGTGGGAGCGATGAGCGGATTTCCGCGATAAATGCGATTTGAGTGGAGAAACGCGGAGAAATCAAAGCCGCATCAAAGCGAAAGTAGGGAAACCGTATGTTCAGTTGGGTCAGCTTCCTGTCCTATGCCGTGGTGACTGCCGTCACGCCCGGCCCGAACAACCTCATGTCCATGTCCAACGCATCGCGTCTGGGATTTCGGAAGGGCTTTCCGTTCAACCTCGGCATTCTGACCGGCTTTTCGGCGGTCATGCTGATCTGCACATTTTTCTGCAGCGCGCTGGGTGCGCTGATCCCGAAGCTGCGCCTGCCGATGCTGATCGTCGGCGCGGCGTATATGCTGTATCTCGCGTGGAAAACCTTCCGCAGCTCGCCGGAGCTGGAGGAGAAGAACGCGCGCGGCGGGTTTCTCTCCGGATCGGCTTTGCAGTTTGTCAATCCGAAAATCTATATCTACGGCATCGTGTCGATGGAGGCGTATATCCTCCCGTTCTAGCAGGGAAAGTGGCTGAAGCTGGCGCTGTTTGCGATTTTGCTGGCGTGCATGGGCGTTGTGAGCACGGTTTGCTGGGCGCTGTTCGGCAGCGCGTTCAAAACGCTGTTTTCAAGGCATGC
>JAZQNZ010000110.1:0-4405 GCA_045627665.1 Oscillospiraceae bacterium | reverse complement strand
GTCAGCGCCGCATACTTCTCACTGAAAAATCTGCTCATGGCTTCACTCCTCCCCGCGGATGGTCACGCTGCGGGCGTGACCTGTCAGCCCCTCGGTCATGGCGAAGCGCGCAACGTCGTCCGCCGCAGCGGCAAGCGCCTCGGCGCTGTAATAGATAAACTGCGTCTTTTTCACAAAGTCGTCCACGGACAGCGGACTGGAAAAGCGCGCCGTGCCGCTGGTGGGCAGGGTGTGGTTTGCGCCGGCATAATAATCGCCCATCGCCTCCGGGCAGCTCCTGCCGAGGAACACCGACCCCGCGTTTTTCACCTGCTCCAGCCACGCAAACGGCTCCTCCACGCAAAGCTCCAGATGCTCCGGCGCAATGGCGTTTGCAACATCAACGGCGCTGCGCAGATCGTCGGTCACGATGATCTTGCCGTTATTCTCAACGGAAGCGCGCGCGATCTCCTCGCGGACGAGCAGCGGAAGCTGCCGCTCGATCTCCTGCTGCACCTGCTCGGCAAGCGTCTGCGAGTCGGTGACGAGCACGGCGGCGGCCATGCGGTCGTGCTCCGCCTGCGAAAGCATATCCGCAGCGACGAAGCGCGGATCGTTGTTGCCGTCCGCAACCACAAGCACCTCGCTCGGCCCCGCGATCATGTCGATGGACACCTGACCGAACACCTGCTTTTTCGCCTCCGCGACGAACGAGCCGCCCGGCCCGACGATCTTGTCCACCTTCGGAACGCTCTCGGTGCCGTAGGCCAGCGCGGCGACCGCCTGTGCGCCGCCGATCTTAAAGATTTTGTCCACGCCCGCAACCTTTGCCGCAGCAAGGATGGAGGCGTCGATCGTGCCGTCCGCGCGCGGCGGCGTGACCATGACAAGCTCGCTGCAGCCCGCGATCTTCGCGGGGATCGCGTCCATCAGAACGGTGGAGGAAAGCGGCGTCTTTCCGCCGGGTACGCACAGACCGACCTTCTCGATGGGCATGATCTTCTGCCCCAGAACGGTGCCGTTCCCCTCAATTTTGAAGCCCTCGCGCTTCTGGCGGGTGTGGAATGCGCGGATATTCGCCGCGGCGCGCTCCAGCACCGCGAGGAATTCCGGATCGACCGCGTCCAGCGCGGCGTCCAGCTCCGCTGCCGAAACCTGCAGCGAGTCCAGCTTCGCCTTTTCAAACTGCTCGTTGTAAGCGAGCAGCGCCTTGTCGCCCTCCGTCCGGACGCTGCGGAGGATCTCCGCCACCACGGCGGAAACGTCGATCTCCGGCACGGCTCTTGCAAAAATATCCTGATCGGCGACCTCGCCGAATTTCATAATTCTGATCATTTTCTTTTTACGCCTCCACCAGCTTCGCCAGCGTACTGCGAAGCTCCTCGATCTGTTCTCTGCGGAACTCATACCCCGCCTTGTTCGCGACCAGCCGCGCGCTGATGGGAACGACGGTCTCCACGACCTCAAGATTGTTCTCGCGCAGCGTCTTGCCCGTCTCCACAATATCGACGATCACATCGGAAAGTCCCAGAATGGGAGCGATCTCGATGGAGCCGTTGAGGTGGATGATGTCGATGTCGCGGCCGAGGGAGGCGTAGTAGTCTGCGGCGATGTTGGAGAACTTTGTCGCAACGCGCAGCGTCCTGCGCCGGTCGTCATAAAACCCTTTCTTTGCGGCGACCGCCATGCGGCAGCGCCCGAGCTTCAGATCAAGCAGCTCATAGACGTCGGGGGCGTATTCCAGCAGAATGTCCTTGCCGGCAACGCCGATGTCCGCCGCGCCGCGCTCCACATAAACGCCGACGTCCGACGGCTTGACCCAGAAATAGCGCAGACCGAGCGCCTCGTTTTCAAACACCAGCTTGCGGTTTTCCTCCAGAATTTCCGGGCACTCATAGCCCGCGCGGGCAAACATATCGTACACCGCGTCTCCGAGGCGGCCCTTCGGCAGCGCAATATTAAGAAATCTGTTCAACGTATTCCACCTCGTTTTCGCGCAGCCGCGCAAGGCGGCGGTACTTCAGTTTTTCGGGAATGGTGCGCTGCGCCATCACGTTCCCCGTGCGGGAGAGCTGCTTTACCGCGCGAAGCTGCGCCTCGGGCGACGCATCCTCGTCATAGAGCAGCAGCGTATCCACATCGTATTCCGCGCTCTCGCCGGAAAAGCGCTCCAGCATATCAAGATACACGGCGAAGCCGATCGCCCCGGCGCGGCGGCCCATGCGCTGCATCAGCTTGTCATACTGTCCGCCGGAGATCACGCCGCCGGGCACCCCCGCAACGAAGCCCTTGAACACAACGCCGTTGTAGTAATCCATGTCGTTCACGACGGAAAAATCAATGCGGAGCAGATCGCCGAAGCCCATGCCGCTCAGACCGTCGGTCAGCGCGGTCAGCTTTTCCAGCGCCGCCGCAGGGCAGCCGAGCTCTTTCAGCTTCGGCAGAACGTCCGCCGGCCTGCCGGCGGTGCGCACCAGCGTTTCCAGCCGCTGCACGGCGTCGGCGTCCGCGCCCGCCTCGGCGCACAGCGCCTCCAGCTCGTGCAGGTTTTTTCCGCCGATGCACTTCAGGATCGCGCCGCGCCGCGCCGCGTCCACGCCGAGGGCGTCCACCATCGCGGACACCACATCCAGATGCGAAAGATCAAGCACGCACTCGTCGGAGATCGCCCGCAGCGACTCCGCCGCAAGCATCAGCACCTCCAGCACGCAGTAATCGTCCACATTACCGATGCACTCCAGCCCCGTCTGCATGATCTCGCGGAAGGTGTGGGTGCTGCCGGACACACGGTAAACATTCTCGTTGTAGTAAAGCTTGCGGACGCCGGACTCGGTGTCGCGCGTGCTGCGGACGATGGAGAGCGTCACGTCCGGCTTGAGCGCCATCAGCCTGCCGTTCGTATCCGTAAAGGTGATGACGTTATCGGAAACCAGAAAATCCTTGTTTCTGGCGTAAAGGTCATATTCCTCAAATTTGCTCATGCGAAACGGGAGATACCCGAATCGGCTGTAAAGATCCCGGAGGGCGAAAACGATCCGCTCCTCATACTGCAGTGTCGGCATATCCATGCTCAGTCCTCCTTTGCGCGGTCGATGGCGGCGCGGTAGCCGCCGCTGCCGTAATCCAGACATTTCTTCACGCGGCAGATCGTTGCGGAGCTGACGTTGGCTTCCTTTGCGACCTCCTGATAGTTCAGTCCGCGGTCAAGCAGAAACGCGACCTCAAGCCGCTGGGCGAGGTCCTTCAGTTCCCGTATGGTGCAGAGATCCTCAAAGAAATCATAGCAGTCCTCGATGGTCTCCAGCTTCAGAATTGCCTTGTACAGGCGATCCTGCGCCTCATTATGTCTGTCGCTCATGCCGCGTCCCCCTTTATCGTGATACCTGACTATTATACTATCACGCTATTATGCTAAAGTAAATAGCCAATCTGACGAAACTGGGAAAATATTTCCGCGCGATTCGGCGCTTTTCGCTCATTTTCCAATGTTCCCCCGTCCGCACTCCGGCGCTCCCCCGCTGCGTCCCCGAGTCCGCTCCGCGCACTACGTCGCCGCACCCCGCACTCCGGCGCGTCCCGTTTTCCCTGCCCCTGCTCCCACTATTACGCCCCCGCAGTCCATCCCGCCCCTGCGCGTTTGCTTGCCCGCCGCATTTGCCCGCTCCGTGTCCCTGCTTTTACCCTCTCCCGCGCGTCCCGCGCTTCCTTCCCCGCGCAGTCCGCCGCCCGATGCGCAAAAAGGACCGCGCAAAGCATTGCGCGGTCCCGATCATTGATGCTTATTCAGTTCAGCCGCCGTTGGGGCATACGCCGGGGAGATGGTGGACGGAAACCCCGCCGTTCTGGATGGTGCAGGTCAGGCAGTAGAAGGAATCCTCCCCGCCGGCCACGGCGCCGGTGGTCGCCCAGACGGAGGTGCCGGTCGCATTGGCGCAGAGAATATCGACATTCGCCTCGGTCAGCGGCGCGTCAAACGGCGACAGGCGCTCGTTGACCATGTCCAGCCAGCCCGGCACATCGATGCTGACGACGCTGACGCCGCCCAGCAGGCAGCCGGAGGCGATGGGCATGGTGTGGAAGCTGATGTCATCCGCACCGCAGCTCAAAAACTGCCGTGCAAACCACGCCACGTTGGCAGCGGTGAGATTCGTCTCGGTGTTTTCGGCAACGATGTCCGCCAGCGCGGAGATGTTTGGGATGTTGCCGAGGGTCAGCACCTGTCCTGCCAGCGCCTTGAGCACCTTCTGCTGGACGCCGATGCGGTCAATATCGCCGCCGGCATAGGTGTTGCGGAAACGGCAGACCTTCACGGTGTCCTCGCCGTTGAGAAGCTGATAGCCCGCGGGGATCGTGATGCTCAGGCTCTGCGCGGGATCCCAGTAATACATATCCTCGGGAACATCGAACCATACGCCGCCGATGGTGT
>JAZQNZ010000109.1:0-7370 GCA_045627665.1 Oscillospiraceae bacterium | reverse complement strand
TTTCCGTAGGATTGCTTCCTATGCCATATTGCATTGTGAACGAATTATGCTTTCGTGGTATAAAGCAACTGAAAAATGACTTACGAAAAAAGTTCCGACTAAACGGAACTTTTTTCGTAGAATCGGGACTTTCTCATATTGGACATATAAAGCTCATGTTGATTTCGGTTTCCTTTTCTTGATATCGATCAAAGAGATTACATCCGTTTTCCATACGTGCGCCCCGTCCTGCTTCTTTACGATTCAGTCCGTTTTCGCCAATACACTGCACCGGACTTTCAGAAGCTCTGCGAAGGCCGCCTTCATCGGCTCCGGCAGGAGCGAATCGCGGCACAGCTCAAGATACCTCGGCTTCATGGAAACGATCTTCGCTATCATCTTTTCCGCGGATGCCTTCGAAATGCCGCATTCCCCGGCAAAAACAAGAAAGTCCTTCCGCCGGAGATGCGTTTTTCTGCCGTTCATGGGCAGGGCGAATTCCTCTTTATCCTCCGGCATGATCAGGTTCACCGGAAGCAGATCATAGGCCGGAGACAGCACGAAGGAATTGCTTGCTTCGGCAGTCTCAATCAGAGAGAAGTTTTTCAGGTGCATATCCGAATTGCCGACCGCGAACGAGAATACAAGCCGCATAAACAACTCGGTCATGTCAAGTCCGGCCTTTGAGGAATACCGGCTGATTATCCCGGCGCAGCGTTCGCAGGAGCCCTTGTATTTATCGGTCGTGAGCCGCAGATCAAGCTGACAGAAGTCCTCCATTGCGAGCATCCGGACACCCGATCGATCGATGATCCGGTCGACGCGCTTCGTGATATACGCGAGATCGTCTCCGCTCCGTACAAGCGCGTGAGGCACGGTCGAGATGCCGGTCGCATCCGCCATGCACATGACGAGCTGTTCGGCCTCGGGCACACACTCGAATTCCTCCACCTGCGGCTTGAGGATATAGCCCGTGGGATAGTCGACCAGTGTAAGTCTGGGCCTTCCACCCTCCGACTGCAGATGCAGCGACATTTTCTTCTGCACGCCGGGAATGGTGAGACCTTTGTTTGTGCTCCGGACGGCAAGTGCCTCCAGTGATTGCTCATCGATCTCAATCTCCGGGATATCGGCTGTGCCGAAAAAGCGCTTGATGCACGCCTTATGCCAGCCGCTTCCGGTTTCGGTTTTCAGCGGCTTTCCGCAGCAAAAGCAGTTCATATCCGTTCCTCCGAAATACTGACCGTCCCGACGCTGTCTTTGCAGGCGATCAGCAGCAGGCCGAAGCGATCCTTGGGGTCGATCTTCCAGTTCCGGCTGACGACATTCAAAAGCCAGCCCTCGGGGATAAGTCCGTCAAAGAAAGGAAACAGCGTGCGGGATTCGTAAGCTTCCTCGCGCAAAGGCAGTGTCAGCGATACGGCCGCCGCACGGTCCGACCTCAAATAATCCTTATCATACAAAAAGGAGTAGCCGGAATCGGTTTCGGCCAGTGTCCCGGCAAAAACATTTCTGACATAAACATAGGCTTGCCTGAATGCAGTCATCATTCCTTATCCTTTCGCACAGCTCCGGCTTCCATGCCGAACATACCGAGAGCAATGTTAACCTTGTCCATCCGCACGGTCTCCTTGCCCTGCTCCAGATCGCGCACAAAGCGGAGCCCAAGCCCTGAACGCATCGCAAATTCCTCCTGCGTAAGGCCGGCCTCTTTTCTGCTCTTTTTCACAAATTCGGCAATCGGATTCATAATCAGTATCTCCAGTCCGAAAAAACTATTTAAATAATATACCCTTTAAGGTATAATGTCAACGCAAACACATAAAAATATACCCGAAGAGGTATATAACACGAAAACTTTGTTCGATTATATCGTATCGGGTATAGTAAGACGACTGATCCGCGGGAGAAACAGACGCTTTTCCAAGCAGGGAACACCAAAGATTGACGACAGGAGGAGAGATTTTGTAAGGTGTTGAATGAAGATAACCGCCCATACAACTGCAAATGGACGCAAAAACGCTTCGGGAATCGGTCAATGCCGGTTCCCGAAGCATTTTTCATTTTGCTGCTTATTCAGCTTGCAGACATCGCTTATCCCTTTTTGCTGCTTCCTAAGCTCGCGGGGCATAAAGATAAAACCAGAGCAGAAACAGACCGAAAAACAGTCCGAGAACCTGCGGCTGTGCCGCTTCGTGTCGATGAACTGCCGTTCCAGACGATCCCGTTTCAGTTTTATCTGCGATGTACTCTGCAAAGTCCCTGATTGCCGCCGCAAGGACGGCTGCTTTTATTTCACCCGATCGGGGCGGTAGCTGATCGCGGTGCCGCCGAGGCGCAGCTCATAGCCCTCGCCCATGGGCGTTTTCCGGTATTCCCCCTGCTCGCCGGAAAGAATACGCTCCGCGATTTCAATTTTCGTCTGAATGATTTCCGGCCCGACCCGCGCGGGCATATGGCCGGTATAGACTGACGTGACAGCAAGCGTTTGGAGCTTTTTCATCGAAGCAAGGTATTCGCTCATATCCGCTGCGCAGTCCTCTGTCATGCCGGTCGCCATGGCGTTGAGATTGTCGCCGGCAAAAAGAGCGCCGGTGTTCTCGTCAAAGAGGCAGACACTGCCGCGGGTATGACCCGGCGTATGGATGACCGTCACGCGGCGGCCACCAAGATCAAATACCGTCCCGTCCTCCAGCGGCACCGGCTCCGGCGGCGTCGGCTGAAGCATATCCGCCGAAAGATGCCACATTTTCGTAAGCTCGTCCAGCCGCGCCTCATAGGAGCATTTTGCCGCATAGAGTTCATTGTCCGCCGGATGCAGAAAAGGACGGCCGAATTCGGCGTTTCCGCCGCCGTGGTCGGGGTGACCGTGCGTGTTCATCAAGACGACGGGCAGCTTTGTTATCCCGTCTACCACCGTTTTCAGATTGCCGACGCCGAAGCCCGTATCGATGAGAAGCGCCTTTTCCTCCCCCAGCAGCAGATACTGCTGAAAGCGCATAGGCGGCGCCGTGATGTTGATGATGCCGTTTCCGAGCTCATGCACCTCAAAATCCCGAATCGGTTCCGGGCGTTGTCTTCTGTCCATTTTGTCCTCCCTAATGCGGCAAAAGCAATCGTGCTTCACCGCATATTTTTCAAAGTCTCACAAACCGCTTCGGTCAGCTTTTCCGCCGCGCCGGGCATAAACATGGAGCTTTGCGCCTCCCAGGTCGCGCGGTCAAAGGCGCTTTGCTCGGGCATATACTTGCTGTCGCCGTTCACCATGGAGATCAAAATCGTCCGGGCAAAGGAACTGTTTTCCGCAAGCTCTTTCTCGGTGGCGGCATTGACTTCGGGTCGGACGGCCACGAAAGCCGTATCGTCCAGACAGAACAGTTCAGCCGTCACCTCTGCCTGTCCGTCCCACTCGTGCGTCAGAGTGCGGCAAAGCTGTCTGCGTCCGCTCCGCCGCTTGTCCCATGGGAAGGACACATGAGCCCACCGTGTTTCTCCGGCTGGGGCAGAACACTCCACGATCCGCACAACCGCCTCCACGCTGTCTGCCAGCTCTTTGCCGAGCTTTGCCGCATAGACAAGGCCGCGCTCCGCGCCCTCGTCCCGCTGAAAGACCTCGCCGGTCTCGCTGACCGTATCGAGCAGAGACTGCCTGACCGGCACCTGATCGCCCGCCGCCGTCATACAGAACATCGCCGGAACGCCGAAGCGTTCCTCCAACGCTCTGCACGCGGCGCCCGTCACATCGGAGCTGACAAGCCGTGTGTCGTTCTGCATACCGGAATTATCCGCCGCGCAGGGCTTGATGCCGTAAAACAGAACAAGACCTTTCGGGCTTCCGTCCGTCCTATTTAGGCGCAGGATATAAAAGCGGTGGTTGGACAAGCCATCCCCGGCGGGGCCCACCCACCAGCCATACGGCGTCTCAACATCGCGGTTGCCGTTGATGCGGCACTCGCCCGCGCCCCATCCGAGCGTCGCAGCCGACAGATCCTCGCGGGCGGAGCATATCGCCTGCTCCACAGCCGTCTCGACCGCTTCACGGTAGAGCGCCTTCCGGCGCAGGTCTGCTTCGGTGGGCGCGGGGCGTTTATCGGGAAGCCCCTTCGGACCGGGCTCATGCGGCGTGGTAATGGTGTGGTTCACATGAACCCAGACCTTTTCCGCCGGAAGCGCAAAGGCCTCGCCTATCCTCTCCCGCCATGCGCGGAGCATATCCGGCGGACAGATGACCAGCTCCAGCACCATCAGCGCAAAAGCATCCTGCGGCGTTTTTAACACCATCAGGCGCACATGGGGCTCATCGTGCACAGCACAGAAGCCCTCCGTCGGGAACATCTCCTGCGGAAAGCAGATCGTTCCCCGGCCGAAGCCTGCCAGCATTTCCTGATTCATACGCATTTCCTCCGTCACTGGATCCGATGGTATTCTCCCTCGGGCAGTATCACATCGTTTTCGATCTGCTTATACGGCATCCTCCGCTCCAGCAGAAACACCGCCGTGCACGCGAGCGCCGCGGCGATGAGCCGGACTATAAACAGCAGCTCCGCCGCCGCGTCCGCAGAGCCCTTCACCAGCAAAAACACCCCGCACAGAAGCGCCGCAAGCACGCAGCCGCCCGCGGATATCAGCGGCCAGAGCTTCAGGCGTTTGGTGCTGGTGCGATAGTCGTAATACTTCATGCGCTTCGGTCTAAGCCAGTACGCGATCAGGGACACCGCAAAAACGAACAGCGGCACCGCCGTGACCATGACAGCCGAAGCCGCCGCCCGCGGATTTGTATTGAACGCGACACGATCATCCGTAAAAGCCGAAACATACAGCACAAGAGCCAGCAGCAGCAGGAGGCTGTAGACGAGGCGATACACGAAATACATATAGCGCTCCATATCGACCACGGTATAGGGGGCGGTATAGATACGCTCGATCTTATAGGGCTTGACCCTGCTGGTCGGATCGGGCGTCCGCACCTCCGTGTAGCCCTCGAAAAAGCGGTGATAATAGCGGGAATGATGGATCGAATCGTCCGCATCGCCGAAATATTTCTCGTTGGCGGCCGTGATGTCGTCCGTCTGCTGATTGCCGTACAGATTGCCCCGGCTTCCGGGTACAGAGGCCGAGGCACGGTGAAACAGGCTCCGCTTCATATCGCTCAGGTTCCTTCCACGACATCGTAGCGTGTCGTGTCCTTCAGATAGCGCTTGTTGAACATGATGCGGGCACCTTTGTATTCAATGTAGCCGTTGTCAGCGGGGTCGTGCTTGGAGAAGTCGGGGCCGTGATCGTTTTTGTGGCTTCCGGAACGCTGCTCGCCGGGCTTATGGGGAGGCATCTGCGGCGTGTCCAGCTCGCCGTCCAGCGCTCGCAGCGCCGCCATCATGGTATGGTTGACCTGATCGGCGTCGATCAGCTCCCGCCCGTGCCCCATCAATATCCAGTCATAGTCCTCCCGACGGCACAGCAGCTTCGCCACGCTCTGCATATAGAGAAGCATACTCGGCTGCGGATCGACGCACTGATACTTCATGGGCACCATATTGACGTTGTCGCCCGTGAACAGGACGCGGCCTTTCTTATCCAGCCACGCGATGCAGTCCGGCGAATGACCGTCCATACGGAAGGCCTCGAATTCGCGTCCGCCAATGCTGAGCGTGAAGCCGTCCGGCACCGTGATGATCTCGTAGTCGAGCGGATATTCCTCGATGGGCTGACCGCCGTTCGGCGTTTTGGCGATCACCGCCGCTTTTTCGCCCATATAGGCGCGCTCGAAAAAGCCGTTGCCGCCGGTATGGTCAAAATGGCCGTGGGTATTCAAAACCGTTTTGACCGGCTTGCCGCAAAGCGTTTCGGCATAGGCGCGGATATTCTCGCTGCTGTCGCCGGTATCAACCATGACACCCTCCGTGTCACCACAGACGAGATACGCCGTAGCGCCGGTGCCGTTGATGCGCCACAGCGCGGGCGCGAGTTTCTCCGATTCAAAGGACATAGTTTTTTCCTCCCGTCATCCGTTTATCTCCCCGACGCGGCAGCAGGACACGAAATGTCCCGTTTCGACCTCGATGAGCTCCTGCGGCTGGTCGCAGCGCTCGCAGGCATAGGGACAGCGCGGCGCAAAGCGGCAGCCCGGCTTGGGGTTGATGGCCGAGGTGATCTCGCCCTTGAGCTGCACGCGCTGCATGGGACGATCCAGATCGGTGGACGGGATCGCGGAAAGCAGAGCCTTCGTGTAGGGGTGCAGCGGCATGGCAAAGAGCTTCTTGGACGGGCAGGTCTCCACGAGCTGCCCCAGATACATGACGCAGATCGAGTCCGAAATATGCCGGACGACGGACAGGTCATGCGTAACGAACATATAGGTCAGCCGGTATTTCTCCTGCACATCCATGAGCAGGTTCAGGATCTGCGCCTGGATCGACACATCCAGCGCCGAGACCGGCTCATCGCACATGATGAAATCCGGCTGCAGGGCCAGCGCACGGGCGATGCCGACGCGCTGACGGCGGCCGCCGTCCATCTCATGCGGATAGGCCATGCGCAGACGCTCCTCGATGCCGACCAGCTCCATCAGTTCCTCGGTGCGTTCGTTGATCTCCGTCTTGGTAAAGCGGTGCGCCTCCTGAAGCGGCTCCTTGATCGTCTCCTCCACGCAGAAGCGGGGGTTGAGGGAGGAATAGGGGTCCTGAAACACGATGCTCATGTTTTCACGCAGGCGGCGAAGCTCCTTGCCCTTGGCGTAGGTGATGTCCTCGCCGTTCATGATGACCGAGCCGGAGGTGGCATCCAGCAGACGGATGATGGTGCGTCCGAGCGTGGACTTGCCGCAGCCGGATTCGCCGACGACGCCCATCGTATGACCTTTTTCAATGCTGAAGGTGACATCGTCCACCGCGTGGTTGACACCGGCACCGACATCGAAATATTTCTTCAAATGATTGACTTCCAGAAACGCCATGCGCTCAAGCCTCCTTCCCGCATCGGCCGCAGCGGACGAAATGCCCGGGGCTGACCTCGATCATGGGTGTCTCGCCATGCGTACAGTCGGCGCAGACCTCTTTGCAGCGGGGATGGAATTCACAGCCGTCCGGCAGATTGGTGGGATCGGGCGGCAGACCGTGGATGGGGTGAAGCCGCTTGGAATCGTCGTCGAGCTTGGGAAGCGAACCGAACAGACCCAGGGTATAGGGATGGGTCGGATGATAGAACAGGTCCGCCTTGGTGCCGTACTCCACGATCTTGCCGGCGTAGATTACCGCGACCCGGTCGCAGGTCTCCGCCACGACGCCGAGGTCGTGCGTGACAAGGATCATGGAGGTGTTCATTCTGGTTTTCAGATCATTGATCATCTCCAGCACCTGCGCCTGAATGGTCACATCCAGCGCCGTCGTCGGCTC
>JAZQNZ010000108.1:0-4215 GCA_045627665.1 Oscillospiraceae bacterium | reverse complement strand
TCGGCGGAAACAGTCACGGCGCAGTGCGGCTGCTTCCGCGGACTTCGGCCTGTCGATAAGCCGTTGCTACTTCCAGCGTCCATGATGTTTCCTCCTTTTCCTGATCATATTTTGCCGGGGTATTCATATTTTATCCGCATTTTTCCCGCGCGTCAACCGCTTCCCCCGCGTTCTTCCCGGGCGCAAGAGACTTTTGGACAGCGGGGCTTGTTTCTACTCGAATTCATCGCCGCTGTCATATTGATGTTCTTCCGCCATCACCCACAGTTCATAATCGCGGCGATCCTTTTCTCTGCTCAATTCACTTTTTGACTTTTTGCGGGGATGCTGAGATTGGGTTTTCTGATCATCAGGTCCCAAAAGAGCAGACAACAGCTTTAATAACATCCTGTGCCTCACTTCCCGGAATACTTTTTCCAGATGATATTATCAAGCAGACGAACCGTCAGCTTTGGATACCTATGCTTCAGCAGATCAACAGCTTGAGAAAAAATGATCTGACAGTCATCATTCGAAACATCACGCCCGTATGCGTCCCGAATGCTCCTGTGAATATGTACATCCGGCTTACAGCGGTTCGGGTCTCCTGCCAGCATGAACAGATAGTTTGCCCCGGCATCCCCTATACCTTTCACTGACCGGATAACGATTTCAAGAAGCTCCTGCGATTCAAAATCGCGGAAATCTTCGATCGTTTCGATATGCAAAGCCTTCAGATACGAAGCCAGCTTGTAACACACTTCACTTTTCAGCAGCCCGCCGATCCTCTGATGATTTTTTAGGATGCAATCGGCAAAGTCTGCTGCGCCGCCGACCGCATCAATGCGATTTATCAGCATCGAAACCGTATCGCCGCCGGCATGGCGATCGTTTTCCATGTATGCTTCTGCATAACGCTCAACAACCGGTATCGTCATCGAATCATAACGCGCCCGTAATGAATACACGCAATCCAGAATACAGACAGACATGGACTCATAGTGATAACCGATTATGGAATGCAAGTCAAAATTCTTTTCAGAAAAATCGGCAAACTGCGCAGGCTTCAATTCAACTGTCATTTTCTTTACCCCTCGAATAATGTTCGTCTTATTTTTTCATGCTTTCCGCAGGAAGCGGCCATCTTCATGATATCATACCACCCCCCTGATCGCAAAGGCAGGTATCATGTGAAAGCCCGGTTTACCGTCAAAATGTAACCTCCGCTTTTGCATTCCCCCCCTCTGCTGCCGTCAATTATGCAGCAGGCGCTGTCCCGAAAACGGGACAGCGCCTGAAAAACGGTGCAAAATTACTCTTTTTCGGCCGGGACGGTTTCGATCAGGATTTTCTCGACGCGCAGACCATCCATTTTCAGAACGGTGACGCGGTAAGCTTCCCAGCGGAGTTGGTCGCCCGCAGCGGGGAAGGAGCCGAATTTTTCCAGCGTCCAACCGCCGACGGTGGAGCTTTCCGTTTCAAAGGTCTCCTCGCTGAGCTCCAGAAGCTCGACAAAATCGCCGACGCTCATATCGCCGTCCAGCTCCCAGACGCCGCTGGCGCGCTCGATGACCTCTTCTTCAACCTCGTCGGTCTCGTCCCAGATCTCGCCCACGAGCTGCTCCAGAACGTCCTCCATCGTGACGATGCCGCAGACGCCGCCGTATTCGTCCGTCACAACGGCGAGGTGCTGGCGTGCCTTGCGCAGCGCGGCAAGCACAGCGGGGAGCTTTGTGGTTTTGTATACGTAGCAGGGCTGCATCAGCAGCGTCCGCAGCGCGGGACGGCGGCCGGAGGAGAGCATTTTGAAAAAGCGGTTGAGGTACAGCACGCCGACAACATTGTCGATGCTGCCCTCGTACACGGGGATGCGGGAATAGTTGGACTCGCAGGCAACGGCATAGATCTCTTCCCAGGAGTCCTTGATGTCCACGCCGACGATGTCCACGCGCGCGGTCATGACCTCGCTGACGCTGACCTCGTCAAAGTCCAGTGCGGAGCGCAGAAGCTCGCTGCGGTCCTCGTCCAGAACGGCCTCGTCCTCGGCGGTCTCAATGATGCTCTGCAGCTCTTCCACGGCGGCGTCGCCCTCGTCCTCAGCCTCCTCGCCCTTCATCGGCGCGGTGATCAGATGCACCAGCGACACCACGAGAACGGTCAAGGGACGCAGCACAACGGACAGTGCGCGAACGATGGGGGCAACGGTCAGGGACAGGCGGTTGGCGTTTTTCTTTGCGATGATCTTCGGCATCGTTTCGCCGAAGATGATGACGGCAACGGTGACGATGACGGTGGAGAGCCACGCGTATTCCTCGCCGAACGCGGTGATGGCGATGACGCTTGCGAGCGAGGACAGCGCGATGTTCACGAAATTGTTGCCGATGAGGATGGCGGAAAGCGCATCGTCATAGCGGTCGATGATCTTAACCGCCAGCGCGGCGGCGCGGCTGCCGCCGTCCGCAAGGTTTTCCAGACGGATCCGGTTGGCGGAGCTGAGCGCCATTTCCGAAGCGGAGAAAAACGCGGAAAGCATGATGCAGACGACGGCTGCAATGATCCGGAAGGTCATGTGTCCGCACCTCCCTCCGCAGCATCGGGGACGCGCTCAATGTGCAGCTTGAGGATGCGGCGCTGCGCGATCTCCTGCACGGTCACGCGCAGACCGTTGTAGAGGAAGCTGTCGCCCTCTTCGGGCAGCAGGTCAAACTGCTCGTATGTCCATTCGCCGAGCAGCTTGTGCTCGAAATCGAACTCATCGGGGTCTTCGTAGTCCATGAAGGCAAAGGCGTCGTCAATGTCCACCTCCGCGTCAAAGGTAAAGCTGCCGTCGCTGTTGCGCAGGCAGGACTCCACAACGATGTCCTCCTCGTCCCAGATCTCGCCGACCAGCTCCTCCAGAATGTCCTCCACCGTGACGACGCCGAGCGTACCGCCGTAGTTGTCGGTCACGATCGCCATGTTGAGCTTTTTGCTGCTCATGATGGGAAGCAGCTCGTCAATATTGGTGCTCTGGTGAATAAAGTAAGCCTCGTCCAGCAAATCGCGCAGGCTGACGGCGGTGCGGTCTGCAATATAGGCCTTGATGTACTTGCGGATCTGCAGGACGCCGATGATGTTGTCGATGGTGTTTTCGTAAACGGGCACGCGGCTGTGGCGCACGTCGCGCAGCAGCGCCATGACCTTTTCCGCAGGCCAGTCCACATCCACGGCGGTGACGTCCACACGGGCGGTGAGGATGCTCTCCACCGTGACGTCGGCAAAGTCCAGCGCGCTGGTGACCAGCTCGCCCTGCTCCGCGTCCAGCTCGCCCTCGTCGGTCATGTTTTCGATGATGTCATACAGCTCGTCTTCCGTGACGGTGACCTCGCTTTCGCCGCGGGTCAGCTTTGCGGCGGCGTTGCCCACGGCGGTCAGGACAAAGGCTGCGGGGGTGAAAATACGCATGAAAAAGCACAGTGACCCCGCAGTTCCCAGAGAGAAACGTTCACTGTACTTCTTTGCGATGCTTTTCGGCAGCATTTCTCCCACAAAGAAGATCACGACGGTGGTGATGATCGTGCTGAGCGTAACGGCACTGAGGCTCCAGCGGCGCGTGACAAGCACGGTGATGTAGCTTGCCGCGGCGATGTGGACGATATTGGTGCCGATGAGAATGGTTGAAATGGCCTTATCAAAATGTTCCGTAATATAAACTGCGGATTTTGCTCTGCGGTCGCCGCGGTCGGCGGCGGTTTTCAGCCGGATGCGGCTGACAGAGGCAAACGCCGTTTCGCACACTGCGAAATACGCGGCGAAAAAGAGCAGGACGAGGATGATAATGGCAGATAATATACTGTCGCCATCCATAATGGAAAAATCACACTCCAAATCGTAATTGATATACTGATGTGTCAGTATATCACAGAAGCCGGGGAGAGTCAATTACGTTCTTGACACTTCCGGCACGGTTCCCGGCGCTTCCGGCACGGAACGAAAAAAGCCCGCCGAGCTTCGGCGGGCTTTACTTCTCATTCCAAAGTCAGATCGCGCGGGTAACCTTGCCGCTGCGGAGACAACGGGTGCATGCGTAGGCATGCTTGGGGGTACCGTCCACGATCACCTTCACGCGCTTGACGTTAGGCTTCCACGTGCGGTTGGAACGTCTGTGAGAGTGGCTCACCTGGATGCCGAAAGCAACACCCTTATCGCAAAATTCACACTTTGCCATCTTATGCTGCACCTCCTCGCTTGAATGTA
>JAZQNZ010000107.1:0-9882 GCA_045627665.1 Oscillospiraceae bacterium | reverse complement strand
GCAAGGGTCCGAAGCACACCATCGCCAATAAGAAGAAGTAAGGAGGGATATGTAAATGGCAACCGCTAAGAAAAAAGTCGTCCGCACTCGCCGCAGAGAGCGTAAGAACATTGAAAAGGGCCAGGTGCATATCAGCTCTTCCTTCAATAACACCATGGTCACCATCACCGACGAGCAGGGCAACGCTCTGAGCTGGGCATCTGCCGGCGGTCTGGGCTTCCGTGGAAGCAAGAAGTCCACCCCCTTCGCCGCACAGACCGCATCCGAGACTGCCGCAAAGGCAGCCATGGAGCATGGTCTGAAGAGCGTTCAGGTTTTCGTCAAGGGCCCCGGCTCCGGACGTGAAGCCGCCATCCGCGCTCTGCAGACCGCAGGTCTCGAAGTCACGATGATCAAGGATGTGACCCCCATCCCCCACAACGGATGCCGTCCTCCCAAGCGTCGTCGCGTCTGATTAGAAGGAGGTAGAAAATTATGGCAAGATATACTGAAGCAGTCTGCCGTATGTGCCGCAGAGAGGGCCAGAAGCTCTTCCTGAAGGGCGACAGATGCTATACCGCAAAGTGCGCAATCGAGTGCAGAGCCTATGCACCCGGACAGCACGGTCAGAACCGCAGCAAGGCTTCCGAGTACGGTACGCAGCTTCGTGAGAAGCAGAAGGCAAAGCGTTACTACGGTCTGCTGGAGAACCAGTTCCGCAACTATTTCGAGATGGCAGAGCGCCGTCCCGGACAGACCGGCGAGAACCTGCTCTCCATCCTGGAGTCCCGTCTGGACAACGTGGTCTATCGTCTCGGCTTTGCAATGAGCCGCGCCGAGGCCCGTCAGCTTGTTTCCCACGGTCACTTCACCGTGAACGGCCACAAGGTCAACATTCCCAGCTATCTGGTGAAGCCCGGCATGGTCGTTACCCTGAAGGATTCCAGCAAGTCTCTGGAAAAGATCAAGGCCAATGTGGAAGCCAACGCATTCCGTCAGCCTCCCAAGTGGCTTGAGTATGACGCCAATAACATGATCGCCAAGGTCACAGCAGTTCCTGCGAGAGAAGATATTGATCTGCCCATCGAGGAGCATCTCATCGTCGAGTTGTATTCCAAGTAAGCTGAGCGACCCTCAAATTGGTAAGCTGAACCTATCATGTGCATGAATGCACACAAATCTGAAGGAGGGTATCATCACTCATGATTGAAATCAAAAAGCCCCGCATAGAGTGTATCGAGACGCCGTCCGACGAGTCCTACGGCAAATATGTTGTAGAACCGCTCGAACGCGGCTACGGAACCACTTTGGGCAACTCTCTGCGCAGAGCACTCCTCTCCTCTCTTCCCGGAACAGCAGTCACCGCCATCAAGATTGCCGGAATTCAGCACGAGTTCTCCACCATCCCCGGCGTAAAAGAGGATGTCACCGAGATCGTTCTGAACGTCAAGAGCATCATCGCAAAGCTTCACTGCGACGGCCCCAAGACCGTTTACATTGAAGCCTCCGGTGAGTGCGAAGTCACCGCCGGCGACATCAAGGCTGATGGCGAAGTCGAGGTTCTGAACCCCGAGCTGCATATCGCTACCCTTGGTCCCGATGCATCTCTCAGCATGGAACTGACCCTCAACCACGGAAGAGGCTATGTTTCCGCTGATAAGAACAAATCCGCACAGTCCGTCATCGGAACGATCCCTGTTGATTCGATCTACACCCCCGTCCTGAAGGTGAACTACACGGTGGAGAACACCCGTGTCGGCAACCAGACGGACTTTGACAAGCTGACCGTTGAGGTCTGGACCGACAAGACCATCACCGCGCGTGACGCTGTCAGTCTGGTTGCAAAGATCCTCTGCGACCACCTCACCATCTTCACCGATCTGAGCGAGAACATCAGCGCCCGCTCCACGGTGGTGGATAAGCAGGTTCCGGAGAGAAACAAGGTTCTTGAGATGATGATCGAGGAGCTGGATCTGTCTGTCAGAAGCTTCAACTGCCTGAAGAGAGCAAACATCAACACGGTTGAAGATCTGGTTGGCAAAACTCAAGACGAAATGATCAAAGTTCGCAACCTCGGCCGCAAGTCCCTGGAGGAGGTCGAGCACAAGCTCGCCCTGATGGGTCTGAGCCTGGCGAGCGACGACAACAACTGATAGGAGGAAGACCGAAATGCCCGGTACAAGAAAGCTCGGCAAGACTACCGACCAGCGCATGGCGATGCTCCGTCAGCAGGTGACAGATTTTCTGGACACCGGCCGCATGGAGACCACCTACACCCGCGCAAAGGAAATCTCTGCCATGGCTGAGAAAATGATAACGCTCGGAAAGAAAAAAGATATGGCTGCCTACCGTCAGGCGCCTGCTTTCATCACCCGCGAGGATGTTGCAAAGAAGGTTTTTGACGAAGTTGCCAAGAAGTATGCAGAGCGCGAGGGTGGCTACACCCGCGTGACCCGCATCGGCCCCCGCCGCGGCGACGCAGCGGAAATGGCAGTGCTCGAGCTGGTATAATTTTCAGATCAAACAGAAATACCGTCTGTGGAAACACAGGCGGTATTTTTATAGCGCCCGACGGGAAATGACCTTGAAATCACTGGCGCCCGAGGCGTATAATAACAGTATCATACTGAAATCTGAACATCGTATTACTGGCAAAGGAAGCGGAACAGATGCACGACGAACTGACAAAACAGGATTTGGAAAAGATGCAGGCAGAGCTGGACGAGCGCCGCCTGAAGCTGATGCCGGAGCTGATCGAGGAGGTCAAGCGCACCCGCGCCTTCGGCGATTTGAGCGAAAACTACGAATACAAGGCGGCAAAGCAGGCGCAAAACCGCAACAAGGGGCGCATCCGCTATCTGGAAAAGATGATTGAGTCCGCAAAGGTGATCGAGGACACTTCCGCCGATGACGAGGTCGGGCTGTACGATCAGGTCGGGCTATATATGGTCGAGGAGGATGAGCTGACGACCGTGCGCGTCGTGACCACCGTCCGCTGCGACCCGCTGAGCGGCCTGATCAGCAAGGAGTCCCCGCTGGGGGCGCTGCTGCTCGGGAAAAAGGTCGGTGACCGCTTCCATGTGCAGGTCAGCGAGAGCTACGGCTACACCGCCGAGGTGCGGTCGATTGAAAAAGGGACAGACGACGGCTCTGCCGCTCTGCTGCAGTACTGATACCGAAATCGGATAAAAAGAGACGTTTTTAATCAGGTCTTTTGAAGCATCGGATGAAAAGATACTCTGCCGCAGGCATTGATTGATATGCCTGCGGCAGAGTATTTGCATATGTTATACTATTATCTGATTAAAAACAGACATTTTTAATCAGATCTTTTGAAGTATTCACGAGCCGCGCAAAGCGCGGTTCATGCTTCAAAAGGCGTCTCATACGAAAACTACGCCGCTGCGGCGGCTATGAAAACAAGCCACTTTGTGTCTTGTTTTCATCAGTTTTCAGTATTACCTGGAAAGAACGGAGACAACGCGGTGCACGCATTCGGAATTACCGATAAAATAGAGAATATCCTCAGGCTGAAGGGAAATATATGGTCCCGGCGAGAGCTGCAGTTCTCCGGCTCTTTGAACAGCGATGACCGTTGCCTGTGTGTTGTGCCAGAAATTCAGTTCCTGCAGGGTTTTTCCAAGCTGAGGTGAATCGGGCGGAACCTCAAAATGAAACGGGACGAAGGGATTTGAGGCCTTAAAATGGCCGACGCATTCCACGAGCTGATCCAGCCGTCCGCAAAGCGCCGACGCATCGCGCTGAAGGCTGCCGATCTCATCAAGGACGGAAGAACGCAGGTCGGTCAGGCTGACAAACTCATGGTACTGCCGGACATAGCGGATGGCTTTTTCCGTTGAGACAACGACGACGCCGGAGCCCTGCACGGCTTTGACAATGCCGAGGTCATCAAGAATGCAGATGGCTCTGCGCGCAGTTTCACTGGAAACTTGATACTGCCCGGCAAGACCGGAGCGTGAGTGAAGCCTGTCGCCCTCGTGGTAGTCCCCTTCGGCGATTCTTGCGGCGATATCCCATGCGATTTTCTGATATTGCGGCGGTCCCTGATGAATATGATTCCAGGAATGGTGTGTTTCACTGACTGCTTTTGGTTCAGGTGTATCCATTGCGATTTAAGAACTCCTTGGCAACTGCTTCGACCGGGCGCTTTTCGACATCAACCTGATAATTCAGCTCCTGAATGGTCTGATTATCGATTGCCCCGGCGAGCGTATTCAGTATTTCAACGAGCTCCGGATATTTCTCAAGAGTCTCATTGCGGCACAGTGGCGCGCCGTGATAGGGCGGAAAAACACCGAGGTCATCCTCCAGAATGGTCATATCATATTTCCGAAGGAGTGAATCTGTGCCAAAGACTACTATAACATCAAGATCGCCGTTGTCAACCGCTTCATACAGTAAAGAGGTGTCCATTTTCAGCGATTCCTTAAAATCAAGACCATAGGCATCGACAATACCGTCGTAACCGTCATGTATTCTTGTGTAGAATGAGTGTCCCGCACCAAATTTCAGAGCAGAGGAGATTGGGACAAGACCTGAAATATCAGCAGCTCCGAACTCAGGGACGCGCGCGGTTTTGACCGCAAGGGAATAGGTGTTGTTCAGACCCAGCGGATCAAACATGGTATAACCGCGCTCTTTCAGCTCGGTTTGACAGATTTCAAGAATGTCCCCGGCGGTCACATCCGGCATGAGTTCGTGATCTAGGATCTCGTTGTAGGCCGTGCCGGTGTACTCAAAATAGAGATCGATTTCGCCCTTGTCCATGGCGGGAATGCAGACGGAGGTACCGCCGAGGTTGAGTTTGCGAGTGACGGGAATGTCCGATTTTGCCTCTATGAGTTGGGCATAGATCTCGCCGAGCAGGATGCTTTCGGTGAACTGCTTGGAACCGATGGTCACCCCATCGGGCGAAGAAGCGCAGCCGCAGAAAATAGAGACGGACAGCAAAGCGACAAGGAAAAGGGAAATCAGTTTCTTCATGGATGAACCTCCGAAATTTTACTATGCTTGAGTCGTTTTTCAAGATACCCTATCAGATACTCAAACAGTACGGCGAGCAGCGTGACGGGGATGGCGCCGGAGAGCATCATGGTGGTGTTTCTGGTTTGAATCCCACGCCATATCAGCATACCCAGCCCACCTGCGCCGATAAAAACGCCGGTTGTTGCGATGCCGAGTGCAGACACAATGGCAAGGCGGATGCCGGTGAGGAGCATTGGCAGTGCAAGAGGGAGCCGAACCATCATGAGAAGCTGAAACGGATTCATGCCGATCCCGCGTGCCGCACGAAGAATGCCGGAGTCCACAGAGGTCAGACCCAGATGTGCGTTTCGGACAATGGGAAAAAGGGAATAGAGAAAAATTGCAACGACGACAGTCGCGTTGTTCAAGCCGAACAGGAGCATTACAAAGGTTAGCATGGCAAGCGTGGGGACAGTCTGGAGCGCATCGATGACGTAAAAAACGCCTTTTGCAAGCTTCGGGAAGCGCAGCAGCAAAAAAGCGGACGGGATCCCGACAGCACAGCCCAGCAGAACGCCGAGGAAGGTGATCCGCAGATGCGTGAGCGTCGCGGAAACGATCACAGTCAGATTCATGCGGCGGCCTCCTCTCCCTTGTGACGGGATGCCAGACGCACGACGCGGTTGAGCAGAGCGCTGACGAGCAGTGAAAGCAGCGTTGCAGGAACGGCGCCGCACAGCACGAGGTCGAAATTATAGCTTTGCAGCCCCATCCAGATAAGATCGCCCAGCCCGCCCCCGCCAATAAAGGCGGAAAGTGTTGCCCAGGAGATGATATAGATGGCACTCAGGCGAATACCTGTGATAATGGCGGGCAGCGCAAGGGGAAACTGCACCAGCCGAAGCATCTGAACCGGACTCATTCCAACGCCCATCGCAGCCTTGATATACTTAGGGTTGATCTCCGTGATGCCGGTATACGTTGCCCTGAGAATGGGCAGGAGGGAGTAAAGGAACAAAACGGCAACTGCCGGCGCGAATCCGAGCCCGAGCAGGATCATGGCAGCGCCAAGCAGAACGATGGCGGGGATAGTGTTGATCACGCCGAAAAAACCGAGGACTGCTGCGGCGAGTTTCCTGTGATGCGTCAGGTAAATGCCGAGCGGGACAGCGACAGCGATTCCGAGGAGCAGCGCGGTCAGACTGATGCAGATATGCTGCGCAAGCGCAGTTTTGATCTGATCGGCATTTCTGAGGACTTCTGCAAAAAAATCACGCATTGCACGCACCTGCACGATCATCGGCGTGGAAATAAACGAGTTCACTCCCGCCGCTGTAAAGACGATGTTTCCCGATAAATTGCGCTGCGAATTCATCTGCCGGTGCGGAGAGGAGATCCCTCGGTGCAGCAGCCTGATGAATTACGCCATCCTTCATAAGCACGATAACATCCGCGATTTTGAGCGCCTCGTCCATATCGTGCGTGACGAACACAATGGTTTTATGGAGCTTTTTCTGCAGAGTGACGATCTCATCCTGCAGCGATTCACGCGTGATCGGGTCAAGCGCACCGAAGGGCTCATCCATCAGGATAATGGGCGGTTCTGCCGCGAGCGCACGGAGCAGACCGATACGCTGCTGCTGCCCGCCGCTGAGATTTGCTGGATACCGTGTAAGATAGCTTTCATCCATGCCGACCAGACGGATCAGCTCTGCGGCGCGGTCGCTGCGCGCCTCCCGGCTCCAGCCGAGCAGCTTCGGGACGATCTCAATGTTCTGCTTGATCGTCATGTGGGGGAAAAGGCCGATCTCCTGTATGACATAACCGATCTTTCGACGCAGATGAACGGCGTCGAGCGTGCTGATATCTTCTCCGTTGACAAGCACCCGCCCGGATGAGGGGCGAAGAAGGCGATTGATGAGCTGCAGCGTCGTAGTCTTTCCGCAGCCGGAGGGTCCGATCAGCACCACAAGCTGTCCCTGCGGAATATGAAGGTTCAGATTCCGCAGAACTGTATGCGTACCGTATGCCATTGAAACGTTCTCAAATCGAATCATTCAGACCACCCTAATTTAAAAGTAACAACTTCAATATACATGATAGGTTGTCAGTTTGTCAACGAAAAAATGCCGACGCCATCCGACCAGGGGACTGTGCGGCAGAAAAAAAGAACACCGCACCGTCGTGATCAGACGGTGCGGCGGGAGAGATCGGATCATCAAATTCTATGTCCCGACATCGAGCAATATCGCCGAAACGGGCGCGCCCGCGCTGGCGGCGCGAATGAGCAGGACAAGCTGACCGAGAACAGCGGTCGGGGACAGGGGAGCGGCAAGCGCCTTGAGAATATCATACTCTGCGGCGCAGTCAGGAAGCGAGCGGGTACACAGCAGGATTCTGTCGCCGCTTCGAAGCGGGCCGGAGACGACATGGGGATGCAGCGCCTCGTCCGCGCTGCCGAGAAACTGGGCGGTCTCCGGCGCAGGGGAGGAGAGCAGGTAAAGCGCGCGGCCGCGCCGCAGATACACACGGCAGTCGCCCGCATCGGTCAGCAGGACCGTGTCGCCGCGGATGCAGACGGCGGCAGCGGCGGCATACATGGGCGCCGAACGCGCGGTGCCGTCGGAGATGATGTCAGCGTGCGCGCGCAGAAGCAGGGCTTTCATGTCCTCGGTACCGGCGATCTGCTGCGCAAAGGAGCGGAAGGTGCCAACGGCATGAAACGCCGCTGTTTCACCGAAAACCGGGCTTGCGCTGCCGTCGGCAACGGCGGCGGTGAAGGGCTGAGCGGAGTTGAATTTCACACTGGGAATGGACGGCAGCCCGCCGTTTGCTTCCGGCAGGATCTGCCCGCCAAAGAGCAGATTGATTCGGCTGTTGTCCTTGTGAGCGCCGGCATCGCAGACGCAGGCCGCTGTGATCTGAAGCATAGGCTACGCCTCCTTGATAAGACAGAGTCTGTTGCAGCGGACGGGGGCGACCGCTTTCACGCCTCGTCGGAGACCAGGCGCTTTTTGCGTTTCCAAGCGCCGGAAAAATAATACGAGCCGCTGACGAGGATAGGGCCGAGACGGGCGAGCGCGTCGCCGAGCAGGAAACCGGCAACGCCCATATCCAGCACAAAAGCGAACAGGAAGCTGAAGCCGAGGCGGAAGACAACGCCGTCGAGCATACCGCCGAGGAAGCCGAGCAGCGAGTTGCCCGTGCCGGAAACGACGGACTCAAACGGCGCCATCGTTGCGCCGAACAGATAGATCAGGCAGGTGATGCGCATGAACACGCGGGCGTACTCCAGCACGGCGGGATCGTCGGTAAACAGGCCGAACATCGCGTTGGGAAACAGCAGCGAGCAGAGCGAGAGTAAAACGGCGGCGCCGAGCGTGATGAGCGCGCAGCAGCCGACGATCGGTTTGACGCGCTCCTGACGGTTTGCCCCGATGTTCTGTCCGATCATGCCGCCTGCCGCCTGACGGGCGGAGGTGGAGAAGATATTGGTGAGGTGGACGATCTTGTCGCCGATGGAGTATGCGGCGGATTCTGTCAGGCCGTAAAGGTTGACGTAGCTTGTCATATACATCTGCGTGACGTTGATGAACAGCGCGCGCAGCGTCATGGGGAAGCCGATCTTCAGCATGATCCAGAGCTTCGGCCGATCCACGGCAAAGCTCCTGAGCTGAAAATCAAATCCGAAGCGCTCGCGCTTGCGATAAAGCACGGCGAGGGAGAACACGAGCGAAACGCCCTGCCCGAGCACGGTGGCGATCGCGGTGCCGGCAGCGCCGAGGTTGAACCAGAGGATAAACAGAATATCGCCGATCAGGTTGACGGCTGCGGCAATGGCGATAAAGATGAGGGGACTGCGGCTGTCGCCCATACCGCGCAGAACGGAGCTGACGGCATTGTAACCGAAAATGAGCGGTAGACCGACGCTGGTGATGCGGAGATAGGCGAGCGCACCGTCAAAGCTTTCCTCCGGCGTATTGAGCCAGCGGAGGATCGCCTCGGAGAAGATATAGGTGCCGAGCGCCATGAGGACGGAGATGACGAGCATTTCCGTAAAAAGCGTACCGATGGTGGAATTGAATTCCTCACGGCGTTTTGCACCGAACTGCTGCGAGATCAGCACCTGCCCGCCGCCTGCCAGCGTCAGGCTGATCTGCGTATACAGATTGAGCATCCGCCCGCCCATGTTGACGGACACGATGCCGACGCTGCCGACGAAGCGGCCGATGATGATGGTGTCCACCGTGTTGTAGAGGCTGTTCAGAATGCTTGCGAGCAAAAACGGAAGCATAAACCGAACGAGCATCGGCATGATGCTGCCTTCCGTAAAATCGGTACCCATGACCTTTTCGGGCAACGATCGACGCATATAATACCACGCTTTCTTTTCACACAGCTCCGACAAAAACAGTTTGTCCGGCTTGCCGAAAATTTACCATACTATATTCACAAATTATATCACATTGACAGGAGCAATTCAATATTCGGCAAATGCAGGGAAAAATAATCCGGCTCCGGATCAGTGCGACCGGAGCCGAATAAGGATTGATGCTACAGTTTTCAGCATTATCTGCCGATCTCCGGCATACGGATGAGATTGCGGACGATCTCCGGCGCCAGCTTGAGATAGCGGCGGTCGTAGGTGACAAGTCCGGTCAGCTCGTCCTCCACATCGGAAAGCTGCGTGTAAACCGCGGCGGAAAGTCCCTCCCGGCAGGCGGGAGCGATCTGTCCCTGATAGAGATCGCGCAGCGCGAAGCGATAACTGTTTGCGCTGCTGAAGCGCTTGTAGCCGAACTGCTTTTTGCCGTAGCTGTGTCCTTCGATGCGGAAGGTGTAGCCGCCGAATTCGGAAAGCAGCACGGCGCGGCCCAGCGCGTCGGGCGAAAAACCGTAGGGACGGCGGTAAACATG
>JAZQNZ010000106.1:0-4911 GCA_045627665.1 Oscillospiraceae bacterium | reverse complement strand
CCGTCGGAGATGGAAATATCAAAGCTGACCGCTTTGTCGTCCACGCGCCCGCAATGGAAGGTCACCGACAGCGTTTCGCCGTTTTCCACCGTGATCCACGGAGAAAGCGAAAGCGTTTTTTCGATTTTCACGGCGTCGCCGCCGTAGTAGCCGACTTTGCCGGGCGTCTTGCGGCGCTCGCTGTCCACACGCAGGACATTAAATTCCTTGGCGTCGTATTCAATCGCGCTGTCTTCCCAGTAAAATGCAGCGTAGGCGCTGCCGCTGTCCGGGTTGAACTCCACGACCCAGCAATGGCTGCGCAGCTCCGAATCCACGCCGCCCTCCGGCAGAATATCCGCAGCCGCAGGGGAAACGCGGCCGTCAGTGCCGAGAATATAGCAAAGCTTCATCTCCCGATCCAGACCGCAGGGCGTGATCCCCAGCAGGAAAACGCCCCGCTCGTCCGAGGCGGCATAGCTGTCCTCATAGCCGCTTGCGCGAAGCTGCGCAAGCGCATCCTGCGCGGCATAATAAATGATCTCCGCCTTGCTGTCCAGCTCTTTCTGCGAAATGCTGCGCGTTGCGCTCACAACACCGGTGATCGCAACGGCGGCAAGCACGACGATGATCGCAACGGCAACAAGGATCTCCGTCAGCGTAAAACCGTTTTTGTTGTGAAAAAACTTCTTCATATATGCAAACCTTCTGCAATGATCCGCCGCCCCGGTTCGGGAGCGCGCCGATTCCCCGAAAATACATATTTATACAGAATAATTTTACCATATATTGTGTTTCAAAACAATGTTTTTTCACAAGATTTTGCAGAAAATTCTATTTTTTCGGCAGTCGGAACATATCTTTGCTCCGGCTGCCGGTGTTTCCGGTTCAGGCTGTTCCGGTCAGGAAGAGAATCAGTCCGTAGATCGCGGAGGCGAGGGTCCCGTAGACGATCACCGGGCCGACAATGGTGAAGATCTTTGCCGCAAGGCCGAGGATCATTCCCTCGGTCTTGAACTCCAGCGCGGGGCTGGCGACGGCGTTTGCAAAGCCCGTGATCGGCACCAGCGTGCCCGCGCCGCCGTGGCGCGCAAGACGGTCGTACACGCCGAGTCCGGTGAAAAGCGCGCCGAGGAACACCATGGAGATGCACACCCATCCCTTTGCCGCCTCCGCTTCGGCGCCGAGCAGCAGGTAGACATCATGCAGTCCCTGTCCCACGCAGCAGATCGCACCGCCGATCAGAAACGCTTTGATCAGATCGGCGGCAAACGGAGAGCGCGGCATTTTGTTTTTGACATACTCCGCATACTCCGCATTGCTCATTTTCATTCAGTATCAGCTCCTTTTTCCGTAGCATTTCCGAAATCCCGGAAAATATCACCACGCAAGCAGAAAAAAATCCGCCGCGCAGAAAACCTGTACGGCGGAAAAATGCTCTTTCGTTGTTAAGACGCGATCTCGTAATATGTGATGGTGAGGAACACGCGGACGGTCTGCGCTTCGTCCTGTTCATCCATGTCGATCCGCAGATCGGAGATCTGGTTGACGCTGTCGCTGTCGTGCAGCGCCGTGAGGATGCTGCGGGCAGCCTGATAGGTGTCCGTTTCAAAGGTCATGGAGACAGGACGGAAAATGATATAGCCGCTTTGCGTCACGCTGCCGAATTCCAGCGAATACTCCTGCGCCTTTGCCAGCGTGGAATGCAGCTCCAGCATCAAAGCGCCGCTGTTGTCGTACTCCGGAATGGCACGGCATTCCCCGTTCGCCCGCATCGTGTCAAGGGCTTTCTGCATTTTCCGGATCTTTTCCAGCAGGATCATGTTCTGGTCGATCTCTGCCTGCTCGGCGAACGCGTCCGCGTGGTAAGCGTCGATCCGGTTGTTGATCGGCTCAAGAATCAGCTTGAAATACCCGATTATGATCAGAAACACGCAGAGGATGACAAGGAGCGTCTTTTCGCGTTTTGAAAACTCGTATTTCATTCCGCATCCTCCTCCGCCGGCTGCAGCCGGATCGTGATGGTGAACTCCAGATCCGTAGTCGGAATCGGTTCGCCGGTGCGGTTTTCCTTCGTCTCCGCCAGATTCAGCACCACGCTGCGCACGATGGGGCTTGCGCTCACGGAGTCAAACATCGCGGAAATCTGCTCCAGATTCATGCCGGACATGGCGGCGGTCAGCGTATCGCCCGCGACCTGAATGGCCTCCACGGCGCCGCAGGTCATCAGCTCGCTTTCCACAAGCTGCAGCACGTCGCTGCGGTCCACGGAAACAAAGTCGCCCTCCTCCGAGTTCATCCAGTCCATCGAGTAGGTGCGGTATTCCTTCTGCACCGCTTCAAAGTTTGAAACCGCATCCAGCATAGCCTGATACTGCACGTGAACATCGTTGTATTCCGCTTCGGCTCTGTCCAGCCGGGCAAACTGATCGTACACGCCGAACTTCACCACCAGTACGACCAGCACGGCGATCAGCGCAAGACCGATCACCAGCGTGCGGACGGTGCCGTTCCCTTCGCGGATGGCGAGGTTGATGCCTGTTTTTTTCGGGAGCTTCACGGGCTTTTCCGCTCCCGGCGCTTTGCGCTTTATCTCGGTCATGGTGTTCGCTCCGCCCCCTTATTCCTTCACCGCGCAGCCGATCGCCTGCAGATACAGCCACGGCGCGTCCACAACGTCCGCCGCCGTCAGAAGCTCCGCCGCAGAGCGGATGCGCAGATTGCTGAGCTGACCGAGTACGCCGACAAGCGGCTCGATCGCGGCGCAGCCGCCGCAGAGGTAAAGCTCCTCCAGCGTGCTTTCGCGGTTGTTGTAGTTATAGAAGTTCACGGCCTTCATGATCTCCACCTCAAGACGGTTATACAGCTCCGTCAGCTCCGGGTTCTCGAGAATGCCGTTGTAATTTGTCAGTTTGTAGGTGTGGGCAATGTGGATATCCACGTCGCTGCGCTCGGAGATCACGCGGTCAATGTCCGCGCCGCCAAGCTCGATGCCGCGGGTGTTGACATACTCGCCGTCATGGAAAATATGAAAGCGCGAGCCCTGATGCCCGAGATCCAGCAGGCAGTATTCCCTGCCGGACTCCCCCGCTGCCGCAATGCGGCGGCGCAGCATCGCGCCGAGCGCCCATTCCGCGGGTACCGCCGTCTTGAGCCGGAAGCCCGCACGGTGGAACATGGCGCGGTAGTCCGCGATCGTGCTTTTCAGCGCCGCGCAGGCAAACAGACGCATTTCCGTCGGCGCGCCCGCCTCGTCCCGGACGATCTCCAGCATGGAATAATCATAGAAATACTTGCTCTTTTCCTCCGTCAGATAGTCGCGGAATTCATACGGAAGATTGAAAACGAGCTGCCGCTCCGTCATCACGGGCAGCACGACGTTTTTCGTAAATACGAGCGTTTCGGGCAAAACAACTGCGGCATTGGTGCGGGGAATGCCGTTTTCCTTCGCGGCAGCGCGCAGAAAATCCGCCATCGCTTCCATGGAGACGATCTCGCCGCCCCGCACAAGGTTATCCGGCAGATCGAGCGCAACCGTCGTTTTCAGTTTTTTGCCGGAAACCACGGCAATTTTGACCTGCTTTTCGCCGATGTCAAAGCCAACGATCTGTTTTGCCAAGATAAGTCCCTTCCTTTCGAATGAGAAAACCGAGCCTGCGGTCAGAACAGGCCGAGGTATGCGCCGAGCACCGCGTCGCCGAAGAGCGTGCACAGCCAGAGTGCCAGCACGATCGACGGCCCCCACGGGATGCGGGCGGAGGCTTCCGCGCCGTCCGCCCTGCGCCGCGGCAGTCCGGTCAGGATGCCGAGCAGACACGCAAGCAGCAGGCACAGAATATTTTTCTGCCAGCCGAGGCACAGCCCCGTAACGAACAGCAGCTTAATATCGCCGCCGCCCATCAGCTCCTTTCCGGAGCGCTTTTCCGCGATGACGACGCCGAGCAGCAGCACGCCCGCAACGCTGACGCCGCCGAGCAGCGCCCAAAGGCACAGCCGCAGCCGCTCCGGCTGCATGAGCAGCCAAACAAGGCGCACCGCAGCCGCCGCAATGAGAAAGCGATCCGGGATGATATATCCCTCCAGATCCGTGAGGGCGCAGAGCATCAGCAGCGAGGCGATCACATACGCTTCAAGCACATGGAGCGAGATATCATATTTCAGCAGCAGCGTGACAAACACCGCGGCGGAGACGAGCTCCGCAAGCAGATGGCGCGCGGAGAGCTTTGCGCCGCACCAGCGGCACCGTCCGCGCGAGAGGAGAAAGCTGAAAACGGGAACAAGGTCGCGCGCGGTCAAAACGTGACCGCACGCATCGCAGCGGGAGCGCCCGCGCACGACGGATTCGCCGCGGACGAAACGCCACGCGGCACAGTTGAAAAAGCTGCCCATACAGGCGCCCAGCACCGCCGCGAGGATGCAGCAGTATGCGGTTATGAACGGCGTCAGACGCAGCATCGGCAACAGTCTCCCTGCTCATGGTTATTTTCCGGCTGCGGCGCGCCGCCAACCCATCGGCACGCCGCATATTGCTCCGGGGAGCATCCTGTGCAGTCCCGATCCCCCGCCCGCGCGGCGTGTTTTTTAAGACGTGCGGGCGGGGGAGATTGCATCAATCAGTAATTGTATTCAGATTCCAAGTATACGTTCTTCCTTCAAGTTTGCTTGCAGTATAGGTGATTTTACCATTGGCATAAGAAAGCTTGTCGTCGTATTTCAACTCCAAGTCACTACTACCTTCGGCAGCATTCGGCCCCTTGAGGAAGGCAGATTCATCCTCAGGAAGTCTATCCACTGTTTCGGTCAGGAGGGCAACCTGCCACTCGGCATACAGGGCACGGATGTTGGCAACGTCTGCTCCCTGCTTTGCCTTCGTCAGCGCACCGGAGAAGGTGGGGATGGCGATGGCGACCAGAACGGCGATGATGGCGACGA
>JAZQNZ010000105.1:0-5502 GCA_045627665.1 Oscillospiraceae bacterium | reverse complement strand
GGAGCGGATCAATGATCCCAATGTCAACATCGTCGGCACGGATGTGGGCCGATACAGCTTCGGCTCCCACATCACCGAAAAGCTTACCAACTTCGATCAGGGCAACTTTGAGCAGACCAACCGCCTGACCGATATCGCCATCGACGGCGACGGCTTTTTTGTGATCGAAACGCCGGAAGGTGAGCGCTACACCAAGGCGGGCAACTTCACAGTGAACCGCGACGGCTTTCTTGTTACGGCGGACGGCGAGTACGTGCTGGGCGAGGGCGGTCATGTCTACGTCGGCGCGGCGGACTTCAAGGTCGCGCTGGACGGCACCGTCAGCGGTGAGGGACTTGCGAACAACCGGCTCCGCCTTGTCCGGACAGACGACCCCGCAGCACTGCGCAAGCAGGGCGACAGCCTCTACTATCTCTATGGCGGCGGTGCAATGACAGCGGACAACGAAAGCATCGTCCGGCAGGGATTTCAGGAATGCTCCAATGTCAATATTGCGGATGAGCTGGTCGATATGATCACTCTGTACCGTGAGTATGAAGCGAGCCAGAAAGCAGTCATCATGAACGACGAAACGCTCGGCATGGCTGTCAACAAGCTCGGCAGACTCTGATATGGAGGTGTAGCCCATGAACGCGATTTATACGGCAGCGAGCGGTCTGCGCTCCGAGCAGACGCGCCTCGACACCATCGGCCACAATGTTGCCAACGTCAACACGGTCGGCTTCAAAAGCACCCGTCTTGACTTCAAGGATACGCTGTACACCATCATGAAAAACCCCGAGGGCGGCACGGAAGAGGTCAATCTCCGGCGCGGCACCGGCGTGATGATCAATGCGTCGAATATCGACTTCAGCGAGAGCAGCGCCATGACAACGGAAAATCCGCTGGACTTTGCCATCGCAGGCGACGGTTTCTTTGTCGTTGAAAATCAGGCAGGGCAGCGCCTTTACACGCGGGCAGGCTGCTTCAACCGCTCCGTGGAACCGGACGGCGACTATCTTGTCAACCAGCTCGGATACTACGTTCTGGATGACGAAGGCAACCGCATCCGGCTTCCGGACGCCGACATCAGCGTTTCCCACGGCGGCTCTCTGGTTGCGGATCAGCGCGAATTTGCAAATCTTGCGATCGTTGGTTTTCCGAACGAGAAGGGTCTTTCCCCGGAGGGCGACACCTGCTTTGCAGTGACGGAGGCCTCCGGCGATCCGATCGACCTTGCGGATGCCAATGTCCGCCAAGGCGTTCTGGAAAATTCCAACGTCGATCTCGCGCAGGAAATGACCCTGATGATCCGTACGCAGCGTGCGTACACCCTCGCAAGCCGTGCGCTTCGCACAGCGGACGATATGGACGGTCTTGTGAACAGCATGAGATAAAGCCCGTTATTTCTGCATGAAAAGAGGAAAGAACAGATATGTTCTGTAAATGCGACTACTGCGGAGAACCTTTTAACAGCTTTGGCCCCAAAATCTGCGGAAAATGCTCCAAGGAGCTGGACGAGATTTTTACCAAGGTCAGAAGGTATATGTATTCCGTCGGCGGTGCTGTCACTGCCGAACAGATCACGGAAGAGCTGGAAGTCCCCGAAAAGGCAGTTCTTTACCTGATCGAAACCGGACGCATTGTAACCACGTCGGAGCTCGGCTGGCATGATAAATGCGGCGTCTGCGGCAAAGCCGTCCCGAACGGCACTTCCATGTGTCCGACGTGCAGCAAGAGCGTGCTCTCGGGTCTGAACAAGTTCAAAGACGATCGCGCAGCGGAGCTTCTTAAGGAGATTGAAGCAAGCAAAAACCGTGTCCGTCCGATGATGGGCAAAGACGATAAGTGAAACCGGAAAACAATTTTTCCCGGTCGGAATGACCGATAGCAGGGAGGAACGATTATCATGAGAATCAACCCGTTACAGCAAAGCGACATCGTTGCGTCTTACATGAGCAGCGCTGCGAAGCTTGCTCCGCAGGCAAAGCCGGCGCAGACCTTCGGCAACGACAGCGTGGAGCTGTCCAGCGGCGCAAGAGAATATGCGCAGCTTGTCCGCGCCGCACGCGACGCCATGGACGCTTCCGAGGTTCAGGAGGAGCGCCGCGCCGACGAGATCGCAGGACAGATCAACGCCGGCACTTACAGCTACACCACCGACGACGTGGCACAGTCCATCATCGGCTCTGCCAATATCCCGCTGATCGGTTGACGCCGATGAACAGGGAAGCGGTAAAGGCGGCCTATGGGCTCATCGAGATCCTGAAGGAACTGCGCACGAGAGCGGACGCGCTTCTTCGCAGCGCCGCTGAGAAGGAAGCCGCACTTCTGTCGGATGATCTTCAGGCGCTCAAGGAGATCCTTGAGTCGGAAGAAGATGCCGTTCAGGAATTTGAAGAGCTGGAAAAGAGCCGCAAAGCAAAAACATCCGAACTGATTGCAGCGTTGGGCGCAGCGCCCGACGATCTGCCGCTCCGCGGCATTGCGGAGAAAATCGAAGATCCGATTGCTTCCAAGCTGCTTGTCGAAGCGGGCGCAGAACTGGCAGAGGCTGCTGTTGTGCTGCGGGAGAAAAATCTCGCGCTCAACGAGATCCTCAACGCGAAAAACGACTATGCCAACGTGATGCTCGAGATTCTGACAGGCGGCGCGTTGGCGTCTTCACGCACCTACACCGAAAACGGCGGACTGGATACGCCGCCGGAGCCGGGTCCGGGTGTTGTTGAGTTTTTTGCCTGAGCTGCAGGGAAGTATAAGAAAGAAAACCATCGAAAGGGGTGAGGTCATTGGGCTCCACATTCAGAGGACTTGAAACCGGCAGATCCGGCATCAACGTCGCAATGATGAACCTTGAAGTTGCCGGACAGAATATCGCAAACGCGGACACGCCGGGTTATACCAGGCAGCGTGTCAATCAGGTGGCCAAGGCACCTCCCGGCTCTCGATATGTCATCAGCCAGGTATACAACAAGATGGCGGGTCAGGGCGCCGAGGTGCTGGGCATCCAGCAGCTCCGCAGCGAATACCTTGACCGGCAGTTCCGCAATCTGAACTCCGGCTGCGAGTATTACGACAACCGTTCGGAGGGCATGACCTATCTTGCCGGCATTCTGAACGAACTGGACGAGGATGCGAGCATTTCCGTCCGGCTGGACTCTTTCAGCAGCGCCATGGCGAAGCTTGCGGAGGATCCCTCCAGCGAGGAGTACCGCCTCAACCTGCAGCAGAGCGGCGTTTCCCTGACGGAGACGATCGGCTACGTTTACGACGAGATGATCGATCTGGCAAACAGCCAGAACGAAAGCATAGATACCACCGCGCAGGCGATCAATATGAGCGCGACGAAGATCGCGGCGCTCAATACCGCCATTGCGAGCTACGAGCGCACCGGTCAGGCGGCGAACGAGCTGAACGACCAGCGCAACCTCCTGCTCGATGAGCTTGCCGGACTTGTCAACATCGAATACAGCGTCAACCCGGACAACAACAGCATGGTGGACGTCACCATCGGCGGCGTTGCGCTTGTCACCGGTCCGGACGCCAACCAGATCGAAATCACAAAAGCCGCAGATCCCAATCCTGTAACGGGCATCCCGTCCTATATCCTGACGCTGGACGGCACCGAGCTGCACAGCCAGTACACGGGAACCGGCGAAGCGAACGTCACAGGCGGCGAGCTTTTTGCGCACATGGAGCTTGTGGAGAACAATACCGAGACGAATCCGGGTATCCCGTTTTACGTTTCCCGTCTCAACGAGCTTACCCAGACGATCGCCAAGGTAATCAACGGCGTACATAAAGAGGGATTTTCCTATCCCGATGCGGAGAACGGCAATACCAGCGCCTCCGGCATCAACTTCTTTGAAGTTCCTACTGCGGAGAGCGTGGACAGCGAAGGCAATCCCATTACGGTCGAGGATTATTCCCAGATCAACGGCGGAAACTTCTCCCTGAGCCGGAGCGTTCTGGAAAGCGTCTGGAATATCGCCGCGTCAGACAAGAAGGTCGTTCTGGAGGCTGTGACGACGAACAGCGGCAACTCCGAAAAGATCCTGCAGATGCAGCGCGCGTTTGAGACAGGCGAAGTTTACAGCACCCTGAACTCCTTTGTGGTGCATCTCGGCATTTCCGCCAATGCCTGCAACGGTCTGCTCAGCACCAATCAATCGCTCCGCAACAGCGTTGATTCCCAGCGCGATTCCATCTCCAGCGTTTCGCTGGACGAGGAAGCGACAAACATCATCATGTATAAGCAGAGCTACGATGCCTCGGCGCGCGTGATTTCCGCGATCGACGAGATGCTGGATAAGCTCATCAACGGTACGGGCCGCGTCGGCCTGTAAGAACTCTGACAGGAGGTGACTGATCAATGCGAGTAACAAACAGCATGATGGTTGGACAGTTTATGAATGACTCCAACAAGACGCTGAACCGAGTGCAGAAATCGTGGGGAAAGGTGAACTCTTCCAAGAAGATCACCAGCATTGCGGACGACCCGCTCGCAACGATTTCGGCCCTCAAGGCACGCAACAGACTGACAACGCTTTCCGGTTATCAGGATACCGTTTCCACGGCGAAGAGCTACCTGACTGAGGCGGAGAGCTGCTCCGGCAGCCTGAACGGAGTGCTCCAGTCTGCCTATGATCTGATCGTGCGTGCGAACAGCGGCACCAAGGGCGAGGACGAGCTGCAGGCAATCTCCGGCGAGGTTGCCAACCTGCGCGATGAAATCCTTGCGATCTCCAATTCCTCGATCGGAACGAGTTTTCTGTTCGGCGGCGACAATACCATCCGCCAGCCCTTCACCGTCAACGAGGTCGGAACACTGTTTTACAACGGCGTCAACCTCAGCGGTATGGCACTGAGCGAGGACTATGAGCTTGCGACACAGGACATTGCGGACAACATTGCCGAGATCGGCAGTCTGATGGGCAAGCTCGGCTCCGTTTCGGAGTACAACGCAAGAAATACGGTCTGCGTCAGCATCCTTGACCGTATGAAGAAACTGAACGTCTCCATGCAGACGGCGTATGACAGCGCCTATAAATACAGCGGCATGGACACCGAATACAATTCTTCCGCACTGAGCGGACTGGAAAGTATGCGCGACAGCGTGAACGACATCATGGATCGTCTTTACAACGAGATGTCGCAGGAGCTCTACACCGACACTACGGGTCTTGACGCGCAGGAAATCGAAAACGGCTTCCGCGTGGAGGACTGTATGTCCATCCTCGATGATTTTGCGGCACTGGCAGGACTCGACAGCGGAACGAACCAGATCGACGCGGCGCTGACCGATGCGAAGATCTCGCTTCCCGCTGATATGAGTGATCAGATCACGGAGGAGCAGGCGGTTTCCAAACGGCTCAAGGTCGGCCCGACGACCTTTATCGAGGTGAGCGCAAACGGTCTGGATTTCCTCGGTACCGGCACTTCCAACTACTATTGCCTTCTGGATAAATGCACCCGTGTTCTCAACGGCGATCTGGACAAATCCCTGCTTTCGGATATGGTAGG
>JAZQNZ010000104.1:0-3115 GCA_045627665.1 Oscillospiraceae bacterium | reverse complement strand
GAGGTCGGCGGCGCGGCTTGCCGCAGTGCGCGCGGAGTCCGCCATCAGTAATTGCGTTGCAAGCTCCACCTGTCCGAGACGCCCGGAGGCGTTCAGCCGCGGCGCCAGCGTAAAGCCGATGTTGGTCGCGGTGATCTTCTTTTCGCCGAGTCCCGCTTCCTCGATCAGTGCGCGCAGACCGGGGCGCGGCGCCTGCGCCAGCTTGTCCAGACCGCGCTTGACAATATAGCGGTTTTCTCCCGTCAGCGGCATGACGTCCGCAATCGTACCGACGGCGACGAGATCGGCGTAGCGGTCAAGAATCTCCTCGGCGCTGCCTTCCAGCGCGCACAAAAGCTTGAATGCCACGCCGACGCCTGCGAGATCGTGCGTCGGATAGTTGCAGTCCGGGCGCTTGGGATCGACAACGGCAATGGCTTCGGGCAGTTCGTCCCGGCATTCGTGGTGGTCGGTGATGATCATATCCACGCCGATCTCCGAGGCAAACGCCGCTTCCTCCACGGTCGTGACGCCGCAGTCCACCGTGATGATGAGGCTGACGCCTTCGCTGTGCAGCTTTTCGATCGCGCCGGTGTTGACGCCGTAGCCCTCCTCCAGCCGGTCGGGGATATACAGCACGCAGTCCAGCCCTTTGCTGCGCAGAAAATCGGTCAGCATACAGGAGCTTGTGATGCCGTCCACGTCATAGTCGCCGTAAACGGCGACTTTTTCGTGCGCTGCGATCGCGCGTGTCAGGCGCATGACCGCCTGCGGCATATCCACCAGCAGCAGCGGGTCGCCCAGCAGAGCGATACTGTTATCCAGAAATTCGCGCGCGGATTCCGCCGTTGCCATGCCGCGGACATTCAGCATTGCTGCCAGCAGCGGCGTAAACCCGGCGCGCAGCAGTGCTTCCGGTATGACCGGGTCATTTTTCGGCACGTTCCATTTTGTCTGTTTCATTCGTTTGCATCCTTATATATGAGCTGCCGCGTTCCGCTGACGGAGCGGCTGCAAAAAATACTATAAACCCAGACTATCACTATATATCAATATAGTATATCATGCTTTCTTTTTCTCTGCAAGCCTGTCAGGACGCTTTTTATATGGTCCAAAATTCTGTTGATCTGCCTTTTTCCTTGATTTGTCCGAACAAAACATATAAATGTTTTTGCGTGGACTGAAACCGTTAATTCATTACAGTCTTAAATAATATATTTTGACGGCTATGGTAAGATTTTTCATCGGTGAAACTTTTTGACGGCTTTTTCGTCTATACGAATAGAAACATTTTAAAATATGCGGAGGTGTTTGAAATTGAAAAGGATCATAGCAACGGGACTTTGCCTTGTGCTTATACTCTCGTTCGTTGGTTGTGGTAATACCCCAAAGCCCGGAAGCGGAGATCAGTCAAAACCTTATGGAGCAAGTATGCCAAGCGGTAACGAAGCGATTGATACAGAGACGCCACAAGCTGCAACCACCGAAAACAACGGCGTTTCTCAGGAAACCGATATATTAGAAAAGCCGCCTGTATTAACCGTGGTTTGCGGAGAGAATAGCAGTGTGGAAGCACTCATGGGAACATATTCATGGACATACCTAAATGACAAGGGCACGGGGATGGGCATAAATGCGGATAGTATCCACCCATTAGAGGCGAAAAAATATATGCCATACTTTGCGAACCCTGATCCGTCAACAGTCAATCTGCAATGGGGGACTATGCCTGACATGATTTCAGTCCGCTGTTGGAATGAAAAAGATTGGGGACAACCTGATGCTGAAAGCACAGAGCTTGAGGTACGCACCTTGATGGTTGATTCCAATGTTGACATGGCGCCTGTTCCCACGATTCAGTTGAAAGACGGAAACCATATCTATGAGGTAATTGCTGTATGGAACAGTTCTGAAAAATACAATGGCACCGTCTGCTACAGTTTTTATACAGTGCAGTAACCAAAAAGGAATACGAAAATCGCCCCTGCCGCATGGCAGGGGCGATTGAAAACTGTTCATGTACTCTTACAAAGCCGTGCGGCGTCACTCCGCGCTGTTTTTCTTCAGCTCTTCCAGAATCTGCGCCAGCAGCTCCTCGGTCGTCGGCTTGGGATCTTCGGGCTCGGGCTCCGGCTCTTCCTTCTTCTTGCGCGCCTCGGCGACAGCGTGCGCCTTGTTGAACGCCTTAACGATCATGAACACGACGAACGCCACAAGGATAAAGTCGATGATCGCGCCGACAAAATTGCCGAAGCCGATCGTGATCGCTTCCTGCACAACGGTCTCGCCGTCCATGACGGCCTCGCGCACGACGACGTTCAGCGCGGTCATATCGCGGGAGCCGAACAGCCAGCCGAGGAACGGCATGAACACATCGTTGACGAGGCTGCTCGTGATCTTGCCGAAGGCGGTTGCAATAATCACGCCGACAGCCATATCCAGAACGTTGCCGCGCATGATAAAGGCTTTGAACTCTTCTGCGAACTTTTTCATGGTGATTTCCTCTCGTTTATTTTAATTTTGTTGCGTTTGTTACGGTTTTGCCCGCCGTGCAGGGGACGGCGTCCTCGACGCCCGTTTCCGCAATTCGGGCCGTCCGGGAGGCCGGCCCCTACAGGGGCGTTTTTGTTCTGCACCCGGCTCGCCGAAAAGCTTAATTTTTGGGAACAAGCACCTTCGTCCCGCCCATGTAGGGCCAGAGGACTTCGGGAATCGTGACGCTGCCGTCGCTTTGCAGGTGGTTCTCCAGGAACGCGATGAGCATACGCGGGGGCGCGACGACGGTGTTATTGAGGGTGTGGGGCAGATACATCTTACCGTCCGCGCCCTTGACGCGCATTTTGAGGCGTCTCGCCTGCGCGTCGCCGAGGTTGGAGCAGGAGCAGACCTCGAAATACTTCTGCTGACGGGGGCTCCACGCCTCGATGACGCAGGACTTGACCTTGAGGGCGGCGAGGTCGCCGGAGCAGCACTCGAGCTGGCGCACGGGGATATCCATACTGCGGAAGAGCTCCCCGCTGAAGCGCCACATCTTCTCGTACCAGTCGAAGCTGTCCTCGGGACGGCAGACGACGATCATTTCCTGCTTTTCAAACTGGTGGATGCGGTAAACGCCGCGTTCCTCGATGCCATGGGC
>JAZQNZ010000103.1:0-3283 GCA_045627665.1 Oscillospiraceae bacterium | reverse complement strand
TCGGCTCTTTGGTGTGCCGGTCTCGTCGGTTTCTATTCTTATGTAGTTCCCGTCCGAATCAATGACTTCGTGCAGATAGAATTTATTGTCTTGATGTTGGTTTACAACGGCGGCCACATAAACCGTACTGTCTGCAATTCTAACCGGAGCCGCAAAAATAATACTACGATACCCGCGCCCCTTCCAGTTTTCTGTGTCTTTGATAACCTTTCCGTTTGCGATTACCTCAGGGACAGCCTCTATAGTTACCATCTTTGCCCGATTTAGAGGTCTGTGGTTAATTTCACTGCTGATCCCATAGTCGTCGAGAATCACGTCTCCGAGGCCGCTCCTTGTTATTCTGTTCCCTATTCGCTTAAAGAAATCAGCTATCTGCTCTGACGGCTTTTTCGACCTGTCATTCATCTCAGTACCGTGCAACTGTTTTACGGCTTCCATAGATTGAATTTCTGGGATGCTTTCATAAAGTGTTCTTCCAAGCGTATTATCTTCATTGTTGAGAGCGCTCGGTCCTTTATCAATCCGTACCGTCTCCCCCGTGGAGGCGGTTTTTTGCGTCTGTACGGGCGTTTCCGTCACGGCGTCCACCGTGCCGCCTCTCGCGGCCGCCTGCTGCTGTGCGTATTCCTGCGGCGTCGGGAGTGCAAGGCTGCGCTCGCCCGCCTGCCTTACGCTGTCTTTGGCAACGCTCACTCCGCTGCCGATCCCGCCGAGACCGTCGAACATCTTCTGAAGCACAAGAAAACCCCCGGAACCGCAGTGTCCGGGGGGTGAATCATGGAGCAGGGTACGGGAATCGAACCCGCCTCCTCGGCTTGGGAAGCCGATGTACTACCGATGTACTAACCCTGCACAACAAAGTAATTATAACACCCCTTGCCGAAAAAAACAAGGGGTGTTTTGTCATATGTATAATGTCAGAGCAGCATCACGCCGGCTTCCGCGCAAAGTCGCTGCGTCTCTTCCGTCCAGACGGAGGCCTGCACCTCGCCGATATGCGCCTTGCCGAGCAGAATCATGGACAGTCGGCTCTGACCGATGCCGCCGCCGATCGTCTGCGGCAGCTCCCCATTGAGCAGCATACGGTGGTACACAAGGCCGCGGCGCTCATCGCACCCCGCCTCATGAAGCTGGGCATCCAGCGTTTCGGAATCAACGCGGATTCCCATGGAGCTGATCTCGAATGCGCGTCCGAGCAGATCGTTCCACAGCAGAATATCACCGTTGAGATTCCAGTCGTCATAGTCGGGGCTGCGCCCGTCGTGCTTCTGACCGCTGCGGAGCTTTCCGCCGATCCCCATGAGGAAGACGGTGCCGAATTCCTTTGTAACAATATCTTCCCGCTCCTTCGGCGTGCGCTCGGGATAGAGATCCTCCAGCTCCTGCGTTGTGATGAATTTCACGGAGCGGTTGATCTTCGGCACCTTCAGCAGCCGCGGATAAATCGCCTGCATCGTGTCCTGCGTGTCGCACACGGCACGGACAATGTCGATCACCGTGGTCTTAAGGTAATCCACCGTGCGGTCACGCTCGGTGATAACCTTCTCCCAGTCCCACTGGTCAACATAGACGGAATGGATATTGTCCAGCTCATCTTCGTCGCGGCGGATAGCGTTCATGTCCGTATAGATGCCCTTGCCGGGGAAAAAGCCATAGCGGTGCAGCGCCATACGCTTCCACTTGGCAAGCGACTGAACGACCTGCGCTTCCGTTCCGGTGTAGCGGATGTCAAAACAGACCGGGCGCTCCACGCCGGTAAGGTTGTCGTTCAATCCGGAGCTTTCCTCAACAAAAAGCGGCGCAGAAACGCGGTTGATATTCAGCGCAGCAGAGAGATTGTCCTCAAAAAGGCGGTGGAGAAGTCCGATCGCCATCTGCGTATCATAAACGCCGAGCAGGCTCTTGTAGCCTTCGGGAATAAAAGTTTTCATGTGCTTTTTCTCCTGTGTATGTAGCTTTATTCTGAAAGTGCCTGAATGAAACGATGATAGTATTTTTCAGCATTGCGCCGGAAATTTTTCTCGATTTTTTTTGCCTGCGTCTCGTCAGAGGCAAGGATCTTCAGGTCGAATATGCTGCCGACGCCGTCATCCATTGCAAGATAAACGGTGACGCCGCCCTTGCACGGCTCATGATTTGCAAGGATCATGGCGCTGCGCCGCATCTCCTCGGCAACGGGTTCCGTCACGCGCTCGGCCTTTTTCCGCACGGAATACGGCAGCGTGGTTTCCAGAATCTCACCGTTGTGCGCGCCCTTTGCGGTCACGGCATAGCCGTTTTCGCGCTCTTCGATCTGGGCGGTATCCACCAGCTCGGCAAGGCACTCTTTATAGTCGAAATAACCGATTCCGCCGTCGATCAGCACCAGCTCCGACAGCGCTTCGGCGTCGATCTCCGCAGGCAGACGGCGGAGAACAAACAGAATCAGCAGCTTGATATCAAGCTTGTCATGGATAAAGCCGCGGCGCTCCTCCACCACAGTCACCCCCGGGAAATCATAATGAGGATATTATAGCACGCTTTTCTGTCAGAGTATAGCAATTTTTTAGGAACACACAAATATTTTATCCGCATACACTGTACTGAACATTGTTTCAATTTCAGACAGGAGGTTCAAATCATGGCAGACAAAGTTTTGCCCGGTCCTGTGTCCGGCAGCGGCTGCAGCACAAGCGGCATAAACATACATACGAGCAAAATTCTCGATGCTTGCAGAGACAAAGACTGCATCGACGATCTGCGTGTATATCCAACCATCGGCTCACAGGCGGTCATTGACTCCGCTTTCAGTGTCAGGCCCGAGTCCGCCGAGCTGATCTTTGCCGACGTCAATGTTGACGCCATCAGCTTCAATCGCGGCTACTACACCGTTGACGTTACCTACTTCTATCTTATCACCGGCGAATCCTTCCCCGGAGGCATTCCGGTGCGCGGGCTGGCGGTATTCGATAAGCGCGTCATTCTTTACGGCAGTGAAGGCGGTGTGAAAACCTTCAGTTCAAACAGCACGCTTTCCGATGCGGCGGGATGCAGCGGCGATCCCGTCGCCGTGGTGGAGGCCGTTGATCCCATTGCGCTCAATCTGCGCATTGCAGCCCCTCCCGTTTCGGAAGCGCCCGATGAGCCGGCGCTGCGAAGCGTTCCCTCGGAAATCGTTCAGCGCATCGGCGAAGAGCTGAATCTCGGTGCCTGCGGAAAGCGGCTTTATGTTACGCTCGGTCAGTTTTCGATCATCCGGCTGGAACGCGACTACCAGATTTCCCTCGGCAACGCCGAAAACTTC
>JAZQNZ010000102.1:0-2156 GCA_045627665.1 Oscillospiraceae bacterium | reverse complement strand
GCCGTGCCGTCCTCGATCAGAAAGCGGTTGTTGCAGATGGGCTGGATCTCCAGATAGTCGTAGAAAGAGGCAAGGCGCTTCAGCTCTTCATCGCTGGTGCGGCGCACCATGGAGCGGAAGATCTCGCCCGCTTCGCAGGCGGAGCCGATGATGAGCCCCTCCCGGTATTTCAGGATCAGGCTTTTCGGGATGATCGGATTGCGGTGATAATGCTTCAGGTAGCTTTCCGAGATCATCCTGTAAAGATTTTTCAGGCCGGTCTTGTTCCGAACCAGCAGGATGATATGCTTTGCCTGCTGCTTGCGCACGCCCTCGCCGCGCACCTCCGTGAGGATGGGCTCAATGTCGCTCAGGCGCTTCGCGCCCTTTTCCTCCAGCATGGCGAGCAGGCGCACGAGGATGCGGCCGCACACCAGCGCGTCGTCGCTGGCGCGGTGGTGATTGAACTCCGGCAGGGAGAGATAGTTGCTGACGGTGTCCAGCTTGTGGCGCTTGAGATGGGGCAGAAGCGTCTGCGCCATTGCAAGCGTATCCATGTATACAGGAGAAAAGCTCACGCCGCAGCGCGCGGCGGCAGCATTCAGAAAGCCGATGTCAAAGTCCGCATTGTGGGCGACGAGCGGCAGATCGCCGCAGAAATCCAGGAAGGCTTTCAGCGCCTCCGCTTCGCCCGGCGCGCCGGCGACATCCTCGTTGGTGATGCCGGTAAGCCTGACGACCTCCTCGGGGATGGGCATACCGGGATCGACAAAGGTGTTGAAGGTCCCGGCGGGCTCGCCGTGGTCGAAGATGACCGCGCCGATCTCCGTGATGCGGTCGGAGGAAGAGGAGAGTCCGGTGCATTCCAGATCGAATGCGACGAACGAGGCGTCCAGCGGGAGATCGCTGCTGCCGTGGATGGAGAGCTTTTCGTCCACATCGTTGATGTAGTAGCCCTCCAGACCGTATATGACCTTGATGCCCGCCTTTTCCGCGGCGTGCCATGCGTCGGGGAATGCCTGCGCGCAGCCGTGGTCGGTGATGGCGATGGCCTTGTGGCCCCATTTGGCGGCGCGCTTGACGGCGTCGCCGACGGGCGTGAGCGCGTCCAGCGTGGAGAAGGTGGTGTGGAGATGCAGCTCCACGCGCTTTTCGCCCTCCGCCGTGTCCTTCCGGGTCGGGGGCGCTTCGGCGGTCTGGATGTTTCGCGGCTCCAGTACCATATCGTCCTCAAAGCGGTTGTAGCTGACGGAGCCCGCAACGGTGAGATACATCCCGTCGCTGATCTTGCCGGCAACTTCCGATTCGGGGTCGTTTTCACGGAAAAACTTCGAGACCTTGACGGAGCTTGTCCCGTCGGTCAGGCAGAAGCCGAGAACGGTGCCGCCTTTTTTCGTCGTGCGGCAGTCCGCCAGAAAGACCTTGCCGCTGATGACCACGCTGCCGCTGTCCAGCGAGAGCGAAGAGATCGCGGTCGGCGCGCCCTTGACCGCCCGGCCCATCAGCACCTCACCGGCGGATTTTCCGGGCTTCGCGGGGGCGGGGGCTTCCGGCTTCGGATAGTTCGCATTGATCTCCGCGCTGCGCAGGCCGTATTCCTCCCGCAGGAGCTGCTCCAGCATATTCAGCTCCGCGGGAGCGGGCATCTGGGCAAAATTTGCCTGCACCATCATCGTAAGCGTTTCCCGCTCCACGATCACGTTCATCAGAAATGCTTTTTCCAACCCGCCGCAGATGTCGCCCAGTCTTTTGCAGCAGGGAAATACTTCAAGAAATGCGGTGTTGTCTGCCATAGCTTATGTATCCTGTTCTATGAGTTTCATCAGGGCGTCCACCATGCCGGCTTCGGGAACCTTGCAGACGATCTGCCCTTTTTTAAAAAGTACGGCCTCGCCGCGCCCGCCTGCCAGACCGTAGTCCGCCTCGCGCGCTTCGCCCGGGCCGTTGACGACGCAGCCCATCACCGCAACGGTGATGTCCCGTCCGCAGGCGGCAATTCGGCGCTCCACCTCGTTTGCCGCAGAGATCAGGTCGATCTGCGTTCTGCCGCAGGTGGGGCAGGAGATGACCTTTGCGCCGCCGCGCAGACCCACCGCCCTGAGAATGGCGATCCCTGCGCGGACTTCCTCCTCCGGGTCGGCGGTGAGGGAGACGCGGATGGTGTCGCCGATGCCGTC
>JAZQNZ010000101.1:0-3209 GCA_045627665.1 Oscillospiraceae bacterium | reverse complement strand
CTGAGCTTTACGCGCAAGGTCACCTTCCGCAATCTGTTTCGCTATAAAAAGCGCTTTATTATGACGATCATCGGTGTTGCCGGATGCTCCGCCCTGCTTGTAACGGGATTCGGGATGCGCGATTCGATCAGAGACATTGTTGAAAAGCAGTACGGCGAGATCTACAAATATGAGATCACCGCCGTGATGGACGGTGACGGAGTCCGCTCCGGCGCGCTTGCCGACTTGCTGCGCAGTGACAAAATCGACGGATACCTTACCGCAGCGGAAGAAACCGCAAAGATCCGCTGCGGCGGCAGGAGCTCCGGCATCAGCATTTTTGTGCCGGACGACAACGCAAACCTCACGGAGTTTATCACGCTCCGCAGCCGTCTGAGCGGTAAGGCGATTTCCCTGCGGGACGACGGCGTTGTGCTGACCGAGAAGCTGTGTGAGGAGCTTGAAATTTCCGTCGGCGATACTGTCACGCTGGAGCGCGAGGACGGACACAGCGCAGACTTCCCCGTGTCGGGCATCACCGAAAACTATATTACGTCCTTTGCCTATGTCCCGCTGCGCTTATACACAGAGGCGTTCGGCGAACGCCCCGAATTCACCACGCTCTTATGCAATATTCCGGGCGATCATGCCCGCGAGGAAAGCGCGGAGCTGATGAAATGCGATGGGATCGTGTTTGCCCGCTCGTCGCAGACGCTGAAGGACACATTTGCGGACAGCATCCGCAGCATGAACGGCGTTGTGTATGTGCTGATTCTCGCAGCAGGGCTGCTGAGCATCGTCGTGCTGTATAACCTGACCAACGTTAATATCTGCGAGCGCAGAAAGGAGCTGGCCACTCTGCGGGTTCTCGGCTTTCACACCCGCGAAACAGAACGGTATATCTTCCGCGAGTCCAATCTGCTGAGCTTTTTCGGCGCTCTCGCGGGGTTGGCTGTCGGGGTATGGCTGCACAGCTTCGTGGTCAGAACCGTCGAGGTCGATCAGGTCATGTTCGGCCGCGACATTTACCTGCCGAGTTATCTGTATGCGGTGCTGATTTCGGTCGTCTTTACCCTGCTTGTCAACCGAATCATGTCCCATACCGTTCGGAAGATCGATATGGTTGAAGCGATGAAGGCAAATGACTGAGAAAAACGTCAGAGCGCAGCAGCGGCGGGAAGAACGGCGCGGGCATCGCTGCGGCGATCACGAAGCAAGGAAACAAACCGCAGATCAGCCAAAAGGATATTCCGCCGCGGACATTGATGCAGCTTTCGGATGCATATCAGCGGGGCAAACATATAATACAGCGGGGAGCCGAGGCTCCCCGCTGTATTATATGTATTGGGTATTACTTGACCATCCAGCGGAAGAGGAAGGTCACGGCCTGGGCGCGGGTGCAGGGTGCATTCGGGCTGAACGTAGTGGCGGAGGTACCATCCGTCACGCCGTTGTCCTTCGCCCACCTGACTGCTGCGGCGAAGTAATCGTCAGCGTTGACATCGCTGAATGCGCTCGCGGTGTCCGCATCCTCCACGCCTGCGAAGCGGGCGAGGAAGGTCACGATCTGGGCACGGGTGCAGGTCGCATCCGGGCTGAATGTGTTCGCGCCGGTGCCATCGGTGACGCCCTCGCTCAGTGCCCATCGGACGGCCTCGGCGTAATACGCATCGTCGGCCACGTCGCTCATATTCATGGCGTAGTTCACCACGGGAGAGCCGGCCGCACGCCACAGGAAGGTCACGACCTGCGCACGGGTGGTGCCCATGTTCGGGCCGAAATGCGTTGCATCAGTGCCGTTGGTCACATCGTTCAGATATGCCCAGCGCACGGCGTCGGCATAGTATTCGCTCTCTGCCACATCCTCGAACGGCAGGGCTTCGACCTCCGTGACAACGTACTCGGAGAAATGCGGTACGGTGAAGATGATTGACTTCGTCTCGGCGTCGTAGCTGCAATTCATCTTCGTCAGTTCGCCGGCGTCATCCAGATAGTAAACCGCGACAGCCTTGTTTGCGTTTTTCTTCTCATAGGGCACCGAGACGACAGCGCTGCCGCCGCAGAAATCGGAGATCATCTTGCCTCCGGAGGTCAGCGTCGCCTTGACGATCACCGCATTGCCCAGCCCCTCAACGGTGCGCTTCTGCGCAGCGGGGAGCGTCTTTGCGTCAACGGTTTCCAAGTTCAGGGCAATGTCTTTGCCGATAGCGGCTTCGGAGATTGCATCCACTGCCGCCGCGTCGAACTTCACCGCTCCGGCGGAGAGCTTGATCTCCAGACCGTCGGACGCGGACTCGGAGATGGCGTCCACTGCCGCCGCAGGAAGTTTTACCTCGTCCACCGTCCTGCCCGCGGCAGAAAAGTCCAGACTGACCGCCGCTTCGCCCACCTCGCTGATCGCGGAAGCGGGGATCTCTTTCACCGTGGCGGTGCTTCCGCTGACCGTGGCGGACGCGCCTACATTGCCTTCGGAAACGATCTCGGTCTTGGGCGCAGCAACACCGCCGCCGGCGGGCGCGGCGGCAGAGGCCGTGATCGTGAACGGGCTGAAGGAAGAAACGGAGAATATGATGCCGAAGTCGGTGTATTCACCGGTGATGCTCTCGTACTCGCTGCGAGTCTCATTATAGTGATGGATGACGGGGGCAGTCAAATTGAGGCGCACCGCTTCTGCCCGGTCAGCTACGCCGATGTAGCTGTAAGGCAGATAGATCACCCAGGGCTCATTCATGGCAGAAGGCACATCGGCAAGCTCCAGCTCGAAGTAGCAGCCGTAAACACCGGCGTTATCCTGCGGAAACTCTCTGATTATGAGATCATGACCTTCTTCGGTTTCCAGCGTCGGTTTTTCGACTGCGCGATTCACTTCAGCAACGCCGGGATTCAGTGTCTCAAAGACGAAATCATCTGCAACGCCATAAATATACGTGCCGCCGAGATCTTGGCGATCCGCATCATACCATTCAATGACGGCGGAGCGCATTCTGCCGGGTTCCCCGTTATAGTATGCGGTGATGCCGTCAAGAGAATACCAGCTCAGGCACAGCGGATTATAAACAAACGGCTGATCGTTGACGGAGCGATAGGCAGTTGAGGCGGCAAGAAGTTCACGCTGCCCGTCTGCATGCAGGATGCCGGCCGTTCCGTCGGGGCCGCTTGTGCCGTTCTGCAGATACCATACAGCACCCTCCGGTGCAGGAAACTCGATCCGATCGAGCGCACGCAGCGTT
>JAZQNZ010000100.1:0-8517 GCA_045627665.1 Oscillospiraceae bacterium | reverse complement strand
GCTGCTGAAGCGCTTGTAGCCGAACTGCTTTTTGCCGTAGCTGTGTCCTTCGATGCGGAAGGTGTAGCCGCCGAATTCGGAAAGCAGCACGGCGCGGCCCAGCGCGTCGGGCGAAAAACCGTAGGGACGGCGGTAAACATGGAGGCTCTGCACCTCGCCGACGCCCTGATCGTGCCAGCCGCTCGCGTGATCGACGATGCGCGTGGGATCGGACTCCGCAATGCGCTCATACACCTTCTTTGCGTCAAACTGCCCCCAGCCCTCGTTGAAGGCGACCCAGACGGCGATGCAGGGACAGTTGCGCAGGGCGTTGAGCATCTCGTGCAGCTCGCGGTAATACTGCTGGCGGGACTCGGCGCTTTTTCTGCCGAAGGCGGCGTATCTGTCGTCGCGGATATGGACGCGCGTGATGAGTGGGAGCGAGACGATGCCGCTGCGGTAGCGGGTGCCGCCGTTCGGCATATCCTGCCACACCAGCATACCGAGCCGGTCGCAGTGGTAATACCAGCGCAGCGGCTCGATCTTGATGTGCTTGCGCAGCATATTGAAGCCCATGCGCTTTGCCGTTTCGATGTCAAAGATCAGCGCCTCGTCGCTGGGCGCCGTGAGCAGACCGTCGCTCCAGTAGCCCTGGTCGAGCAGACCGTTGTGGAAATAGGGCGCGCCGTTGAGAAACAGGCGCTTCTGCCCGTTTTCATCCGCTTCCACGGAAAGCTTCCGCATGGCGAAATAGCTTTCAACCTCATCGTCGCCGAGGCGAAGGAAAAGATCATAAAGATACGGGTCTTCAGGGCTCCAGGGGTGCAGCTCATCCACGGGCAGCACAGCGGGCTGACCGGCGGGGAAGTCAAAGCTGCCGCCGCCGAATTCCGCGTGGCACATTCCCTCGCCAGCGACCCAAAGCTCCAGCTTCGACTCGTCAAAATGCGGAATGATGCGCAGACCGCGGATGTAATTTTCGGGAACGCTCTCCATCCAGACCGTCTGCCAGATGCCGCTCTGCGCGGTGTACCAGATCCCGCCGGGCTTCAGCTTCTGCTTGCCGCGGGTCTGCCCGCAGCGGTCAGTCGTATCCTGAACGCGGACAAGGATGTCAAGCGCGCCGCCGTCAAAGGCGTCGGTCACGTCCACGGTAAAGGGCGTAAACCCGCCGATGTGTGTCAGCAGCTCCGCGCCGTTCACAAACACGGCTGCAATCTGATCCACCGCGCCGAACTGCAGCAGCAGCCGACCGCGGAAAAACCCTTCCGGCAGGGTGACGCTGCGGTGATACCAGAGAAATTCGTCCGGCTGCGGCGCACGCGATGCGCCGGAGAGCACGCTTTCGGGAGAAAAGGGAACAAGGATCTCCCCGTCCCATTCCGCCGGGGGATCAGCGCTGCGGGTGACGGCGTAATCCCATGTGCCGTTGAGGTTCAGATAGCTGTCGCGCCGAAGCTGCGGGCGGGGATATTCCGGCAGAACATGTTCGCGGTCGAGCGCTTCGCCCCAGGGTGTCAGCATATGCGGTAACCTCCAAACTCGGAAATACTTTGCGCTTCCGGTCTCAGACGGGTCAAACGCCAAAGGCCGGGAGCTTCGGAAAGATGATTCAAAAAAAGCAGCGCGTCGCAGCGTCAGAGCATGGCCGGCAGCTCCGCCGGACGGTCGGCGATGCGGGAAATGCCGAATGCCTCCAGCTCCGCGCGGCTGCGGTAGCCCCAACTGACTGCGGCAAACTCCAGACCGGCGTTGCGCGCGGTCTGCAGATCGACCTCCGTGTCCCCGACGTAAACGGCGGAGGCGGGCTCGGCGCCCAGTGCCTCCAGCGCGATACGGACGCCGTCCGGCGCGGGCTTGCGCTGCCGTCCGGCGAAGTCTCCGACAATGAGGGGAACGGTGTCTGCAAAGAACTTCTGCCGCAGCGATTCCGCCGCGGCCTGATACTTGTTGGTGACGATCGCCATTTTCCGCCCCTCGGCGGCAAAAGTGCGCAGCATCTCCTGAACGCCGTCGTAGGGACGGGTGTGGTCAAAGCAGTGCTGCTGGTAATAGCCGCGAAAATCCGCCATGATGTCCTCGTAGTCCGGGGTATCGAATCCCTGCGGCAGCGCACGGGCCACGAGCATATTCACGCCGTTGCCGACCATGCGCGTGATCGCCTCCACGCTGTGGGTCGGGTGTCCGTGACGCGCGACGGCGTAGTTGACGGCGACGGCAAGATCCTGCACGGTGTAAAGCAGGGTGCCGTCAAAATCAAACAGAACTGTTTCAAATTTCAATGCAGTCAATCTCCGGTTCTGATGCGTTCCGAACGCCGCCCCGTCCGTCGACGGCAAGCGACACATTGTGCCGCCGGAGTGCGCTTATGATAGGAGCGGCGCGCGAAAGTTATCTGACAATGTAGGATTCCTGTGTGGGAATATAGTTTTCGGTGACGGCGACGATGCGCGTGCTGCTTTCGCCGCCCAGCGCGCTTTGCAGCGCGGCGATGTCCGCGGCATAGGAGTCAAAGTCCGTCTCCACCGCAACGCGGTCAAATGCCTTGAAGAACAGGACGGGGTTCTGACCTGCCGTCTGCTCGCCGCCGCGCAGCGCCTCGCTGCGGATCTCGGCGGAAATGCGGATGCCGCGTGCATCGGCCTGCTCGCGCAGCCAAAGCGCCAGCGAGCTGACCGCGCCGACGGCGTCGGGCGTCTGCGTCATGGCCTTGGAAAACTGCAGATACTCGCTCTCCGGGCAGGTCATGTCGCGGAGCAGGATCTCGTCAAAGCCCATGTCGTGCAGCTCCGTGATGAGCGCAAGCAGATATGCGCGCGCGTCGTCGCTGTAAGGATCGAGCCATTCGCTTCCGTCCGTATCGGTCAGCGGAAGCCCCGTGAGCGAGTTTTTCAGCGCGATGGGAGCGTTGCGCTCCGCCATTGCGCTGTCGGTGAGGGCGCTGAGCTCCGCCACCAGATAAACGCCCTTTTCCTTCAGCAGCGCAACCTGCTCCGCCAGCTCCAGCGTGCCGTTGACGGCGTAGCTGTCTGCCGTGGAAACGCGGCTGTGCCAGCGCAGAAAACCGTCCGGCGCCTTCAGCTCCAGAACGAGCGCGTCAAAATCGCCCATGTCTGCGGCGTAAAACTTCAGCGCCGTCTCGTTCAGCTCCGAAGCGGGCAGATACACGGCGTGCATTTCCTGCAGATTCTGTCCGGCATTGGTGACAACGGCGGAATAATCCCGCTGTTCCACAACGATCTCCACATCCACGCGCTCAAACTGCGGCGGCGTTTCGCCGTCGTCCGGCTGCGGCGCCGTGAGCATTTCACGCTGCGCGGAAAGGTCAAGCCGCAGTCCGTCCTTGTCGTAGACGATGTATTTCTGCAGATGATAGAAAAGATACACCGCAAGAATAATGAAAACGACGAGGATCATTGCGATGAGCGTAATGACCCAGCTATATTTTCTTTTTCCTCTGTAAACGGTACGGGGTCTCGGCATGGTCAGTCTCTTTCTCTTTCCTCAATATCGGCAATCAGCGCAATGCGTCTGGCATGGCGGCCGCCGGTGAATTCGGTTGTCAGGAAGGTGTCAACGATCTTGCAGGCAAGGCCGCTTCCCGTGACGCGCGCGCCCATCGTCAGGATGTTCGCGTCGTTGTGCAGGCGGGTAAACTCAGCGCTGTAGCAGTCGCCGCAGAGGGCGGCGCGGATGCCCTTGACCTTGTTCGCGGCGATGGAAACGCCGATGCCGGTGCCGCAGATGAGGATGCCCTTTTCCATCTCGCCGGAGGCGACCGCTCTTGCAACTGCCTCCGCATAGACGGGGTAGTCGCAGCTTTCGGTGCTGTCCGTCCCGAAATCCTGATATGCGATGCCCTGCTCGTCAAGGTGCTTTTTGATTTCCGCTTTCAGTTCAAATCCGCCGTGGTCACTGCCGATTGCAATCATGGTATTGTCCTCCGAATGATGATTTAGTATAGAATAATCAAAGTTTGATAAATTCCGGTTTGTGCTTCCGGAATACGCATACATATTCAAATCCGCATTCCCGCAGGATGTCATATCCCTCGCGGATGCGTCCCGCAGCGGCGCTCAGGGTGTGCGCGTCGCTGCCGACGGTGATGATCTCACCGCCGAGCTGACGGTAAAAGCGCAGCAGCTCCGTGCCGGGGAAGGGGCCGCAGTCGTCGCGCAGACCGGAGCAGTTGATCTCCAGCCCCTTGCCTTTGCCGATGACCGTGCGCAGCAGATGCTCGATGCGCTCGCCGTATTTAGCCAGCGACATGGAGGCGTCCAGCCCGTCATACCACATATACCGGCGGACATAGCCGACGTGCGCCAGCACATCGTAAAAATCCATCTCGGCAACGCGCTGCAGCTCGTCGAGATACAGATCGAAGTAGCAGTCGCACTGCGCGGGCGTGTCATACATCTGCATGAAGAAGTCGCCGAGACCCTCGATCGAATGGAGCGAGCCGAGGACAAAGTCCAGCGCGGGATCGGCGGCAAGCTCCTCTGTCAGCGCGGGAATACGATGCCCTTCGCCGAGCTCAATGCCGATGAGGATCTCCATCGGCAGTCCGAGCTCGCGCAGCGCCCCGACCTGCTTCACTTCCTCCGCCGTGACGGTGCGGCAGCGCGGGTCATACTTGTCCGTCTGCCAGCGGATGGGATTGCAGTGGTTGGTGAAGCACATCACCTGCACGCCTGCGGCGGCCTCCGCCTTTGCCATTTCCGCCATCGGCACGGCACAGTCGAGAGAGATGTCTGAATGAACATGAAAATCAGTGAGATACATTTTTCGCCTTTCAGATCGTATCGCGGCGTCCGGACGGCCGTCGCGCGGAAATCACGGATCCCGCAGCGTCAGAACGGCCAGCTTCCGAACCAGTCGATGAAGCTGGTGGTATAAAACCGGCTGACCGGAAGACCGCTGAGCGCGGGATAAAATACGAAAAAGAGTCCGACAGCGGCGCCGGTAAAGGTGCAGAGGACGGTTTTCGGCGCGGGGTGATACTGCTCCACGATGCGGAAGATATAGCACAGCGCCAGAATCAGGAACACCGTGCACGGGAAATAGTGATACTCAAACACAACGCGGCTGACCAGCAGCCACGGCAGAAGCTGCGCAAGGTAGCCGATGAGGATGAAAAGCGCGGTGCGGTCTCTGCGCGCGGCGGCAAGATATGCCATGCAGAGCATGGCAAGCAGTCCCGCCCAGCAAAGCAGCGGGTTGAGCCACGCGCCGAAGGCGCTGCGCGTGCCGTCGGCAAGGTCCTGCCGGTAGTAAAGGATCGGGCGGATGTCCAGAACCCACTGCCACCAGACGGAGGAGTAGGGATGCGTGGCATTCACGCCGCTGTGGTATGTGAACATAAATTTCTGGTTGTCCAGAACAATGTCCAGATATTCGCGGGAGAACAGCATCTTCACGCCGCTCATGCCCGCCGCGGTGCCGTAGTGCCAGTAGCTGACGTAGTAGATACCGCAGGGGACGATGACGAAAAACAGGATACTCCACAAAACGATCCGGACAGTTTCCACGAAAAACTCATATTTTTTGTGATTGCGGCGCATTTCCAGTCCGCGGGAGATGCGGTCGATCAGCCACAAAACGGCAAGCCCGCCGCCGGCGTAGATGCACGTCCACTTGCTGGCGGCGCCGAGGCCGAAGCAGACGCCGCTGAGTGCGAGCGGCAGATACCAGGAGCGCGTCTGGCGGTCGGACTGCAGATAGAGCCAGAAAAAGAGATACATCAGGATGATGAAGAACACCGCGTAGGAGTCGATGGTGGCGATGCGTGTCTGCACAAAGTGCATGAAATCCGCCGCCATGATCGCGGTGCCGCAGCCGGGCACCAGCGTTCCGCCGAACATTTTTTTGAGAAAAAGATAGAGCGCGGGGAGCATGAGAATGCCGACCACCGTTCCGCTGAAGCGCCAGCCGAAGGGAACCATGCCGAACAGGCGGATGCCGAGCGAGATGATGAGCTTGCCGAGCGGCGGATGACTGACCTCATAGGGCGTTTCGTCGTTCAGATGCTCATAGGCGGGGCGGGCGTGATAGATTTCATCGAAATATGTGCTGTTTTTATAGGTCATTTCGGCGGGGATCTTGTACTGCTCGTCCACGAGCGGTCTGCAGCCGGAGGAATAAGTCATGCTGCCTGCGGGAATAAGTGCGCCGTCCGTGTCGTAAAACGCGACCTCTCCGAGCTGAATCCCGCCGCGGTCGGCAATGATGCGGATATAGCGAACGCCGCTCCAATCTTCCTGCTGACGATCCGCGGTTTCCCACTTGAAGTGATCGGCGTGGAGCTGCCGGAGCGTGGCAACGTCGGAAAATTCCTCCCCGTCCGAAGAAAACTGCACATAGTAGTATCCGGTCTGCAGACCGGGATAATAGCGTATTTCGCCGATGTCGGTCTCTTCCGCCAACCGCAACAGCGCATATTCGCCGCGGGCGCCGAATTTGCAGAAGCTTTCGATCCCGACGCTGTCGCCCAGTCCGAAGAAAGCGACGAAGGCATACGCGGCGGCGATAAACAGGCAAAGCGAGCTGTCCAGCCGGGTCCAGCGCCGGTCATCGCGGGAAACTGCCAGCGGATTTTTCAAAAAAGGGAAATATTCAAAAAATACCAGCAGGATGAATGCAATCGCTGCCAGCGGAAAGACAATTTTCAGCTTCGTCATTGAAACGGCCTCTGCGATACAGAAATTTTACAAGGGAACGGCATCGTTTTGGCATACAAATACGCATCTTTTCATACAATTACAGTTTGACCCAAAACATACATATTATAGACTCATTTTCAATACAATGCAACGCATTTAAGAAAGAAAACGACGAATCAGACGACATCGGGAGGCACGGAATGCGGAAGAAAAAACAGAAACTGCTGGCTGCGCTTGCGGCGCTTGCGCTGCTGACGGCAGCGTACGGATCGGCGCCGCAGGCGGATGCGCAGCCCTCCGGCGCGGCGGCATCGCCTGAAGCGGCGCCGCCTGCCCCGGCGTCGCCCGGCGACGGACTGCCGCGCGCAGAAACACGCCCTTCGCCGGAGACGGCGGACGCGGCGGAGCGGGTGCTTGCTGCCATGACGCGGGAGGAGAAGGTCTGGCAGCTCATGGTGCTGTTTCCGGAGCAGCTCACGAAGTCCTGCGCGGAAACGGATGCCGCCGTCTGGGCGGAGGCGCTGGAAGCGCGCCCTGTCTGCGGCGTCGTGTTTGACGGCGATAACATCACCTCGGAGGACACCCTGCGCGCAATGCTCGCTTCGGCGGGCGATGCGGGGCGGATCCCGCCGCTTTTGTGCGTGGATGAAGAGGGCGGCGAGGTCGCGCGCGTGTCCCGCGCCCTCGGCGTTACGACGAAGCTCGACCCCATGTTTTCCTACCGCGCCGGAGGTGCCGCAGCGGCGTACGAAAACGCCCGGACGATCGGCGGCGACATCGCCGGCTTCGGCTTTCGCGTCGATTTCGCGCCTGTCGCGGACGTTTGGACAAACCCGAAGAACACGGTCATCGGCACACGCGCTTACAGCGACGACCCCGCCGAGGCGGCAGAGCTGGTCGCGTGGGCGGTGCGCGGCTTTTGCGATGCGGGCGTGATCCCGGTGCTGAAGCATTTTCCCGGCCACGGCGACACGGCGGAGGACAGCCACCGCGGCGCCGCCGTCTGCGGCAAAAGCGCGGCGGAGCTTGCCGCCTGCGAGCTTTTACCGTTCCGCGCGGGGATCGACGCGGGTGCGGAGATGGTGATGGTCGGCCACATCACGCTGCCGCAGCTCGACCCCGGCGTTCCCGCAACGCTCTCAAACGCTGTTGTGACGGGCGTTTTGCGGGAAACGCTCGGCTTTGACGGCGTGGTCATGACGGATGCGCTGAAAATGGATGCGCTGCGCGCTTATAACGGCGCGGAAGCCGCGCGCCTTGCGATCGAGGCCGGCTGCGACCTGCTTCTTGTGCCCGGCGACCCGGACGCTGCCGCGCAGTACCTGCTGCAAACGCTGTCCGACGCGCGTCTGGACGAGAGCGTCCGCCGCATCCTGCGGCTGAAAGCCGCGCACGGTCTGCTGCCCGCGCAGTGAAAAAAGACTTCCCCGCAACCGGAAGCGATCCGGCGAAGGGGAAGTCTCTCTGTTTTTACATTGTGTATTTTCCGGCGTCCTCGGAGAGGGTTTCGATAAACTTTACGCGGCGCTCCAGCGCGCGTAGCAGCAGGAGCATCGCAGCAGAGGCAAGCTCCCCTCCGGCGATTAGCAGATGCGCACTGACCTGCTTCCTGACAAAGATCGCCCAGCCGAGCGTGAGGAGAGCGCACGCCGCCGATGCCGCCCCTGCCATGAGCGCGCCGCGCTGCATGGATTTGCTGGAGGCGCGGTACTGCCCGACCGTCCGGCGTACGGGGACGGTGAACTCATTGAACAGCCCGCCCGCGACCCAGCCGCAGCCGAACAGCCCGGCGAAGGCCGCGATGGCGCTGAGCAGCGTCATATTCACAGCGACGGAGCGGGTGCAGCAAAGCGCGAGCAGCGCGGTGGAGGCAAGCCAC
>JAZQNZ010000099.1:0-4334 GCA_045627665.1 Oscillospiraceae bacterium | reverse complement strand
CCGCCAGTTTCTCGGCATGGAGCACATAATCGGTAAAGTACGGATCAATGGCGACGGCGCGTCCGCCCGCAGTTTTGAACATGAAGCCCGCCTGTCCGAGCCAGAACAGCGCGACCTGTCCCTTTGCGGGCCGGCAGTTGTTGAATGTCTTGACAAAATTCATCGTGGAATCTCCTTTCTGTCTTTTACAGTCAATTAGGTTTCCTCGCACGCGAGATACATGGAGCCGACTTCGTCCGTGACGATTAGTCTGCCCTCGCGTACGTCAATTTCCACATCGTGACCACTGCTGTATCCATAATAACCTAAAATGCAGGAAATGCAACAGGAAGAATTTTTTTGTCGGATGCAAACAATAATCGTTTCGGATATATGTATACTAATGAGAATTGACAATCGACATATTTCTTGATCACACATCTTTACAAATTGGATTTTATATGCTATAGTATACTTAATATGGAAACTGCTTTATTTACTTGCAGATTTGCGTAAGAGTTTACACACTTATCCCTGCGCGGTTCCGGAACGGGGCGGGCGCAGATGATATGGAATAAGTTTTCCACCCAAGCGGGTAAAAAATAAGAGGCGGGACTCCACATGAAGAAAATCATTGCAATCACTCTGATATTGCTCCTTATGCTCACCCCGACGGCAATGGCAGAGGAATTCAACCCCGCAGACTATCCTGTAGCTATCTGCATGGACAACATGAACCATCCGGTTCATCGCATCGTGCAGCTGGGCTTCCTGAAGGCTGCTGAAGCGCTCGGCTATACCAACGCCAAGGTAATCGGCACCGAAGGCGGCGACTCATCTGAAGCATTTGCGGCTGCTGAAGCATTCGCTCTGGAAGGCGGCAAGGGTCTGCTGCTGTGGGCCGGCGATGCCTCCTGCTACGAAACCCTGGCCAATGTTGCGGCTGAAGACGTCATCGTCGGCATTCCGCACTTCCGCCATGAGCAGGAAGACGGCTCCTATCCGGAAGGTCTGGCCTTCAACATGGCTTGCGATCCTGTCCTCTACGGCAAGCAGGTTGCTGAGCTGATGGCTGAGAAGCTGGATGGAAGGGACGGTTCTGTTGCTCTGACCCAGAATACCAAGAACGTCACCGAGAACGCTGCGACCGAATCCTTCATCGCGACATGGGAAACCCTGAAGGATACCTATGCGCTGGACGGCATCAAGATTCTTGATGTTGAGCTTGAAGGCGGCGTCGTCGATTCCGCAACCGCTGTCAATCTGGGCATTATCCAGGCGAACCCCGACATCATCGGCGCGTTCGGCACCACCGGAAACTCCCCGATTACCTGGGCGGACGCGGCCTCCAAGGCCGGCTACGCTGACGGCGAACTCGTTCTGGTTGGTATGGACGCCACGGAAGGCAACCTCGATTACCTCGAGGCCGGCAAGGTCGTTGCGATCGTTGCCCAGCCGCTGTACGAAGAGGCTTACAAGACCATGGAATATCTCGATGTTCTGTTCCGCGGCGGCGAAGTTCCGATGTGGACCGACTTGGTCGCTCCCGTTGTCACCGCTGATGGCGAAGGTGCGAACAGCCTGGCTTTCCATCGCGACATTGCCGCGCAGGTTTCCGAATTTTTCAAGTAAGATTTACAACTGCTGATTTTCCGGGTTGCCTTTGCCCGCGCAAGGGCAACCCATTTTTTGATTCAGGAAACGCCTGAAAAACGGCTGTCTGAATCGGAAAGACAGGGGACGCAAAATGAACTATGTGTTGGAAGCAATCGAGATCACCAAGCGGTTTCCGGGCGTTTTGGCCAATGACAGGATCTGTCTGAATGTCAGGGCAGGAGAGGTGCTTGGGCTGATCGGTGAAAACGGCGCAGGCAAGTCCACGCTCCTGAAGGTGCTCAACGGCATTTATCCCCATGGCAGCTACACCGGAACGCTGAAACTCAACGGCGAGGAGATTCGCCCGATGGGTCCCGGCGATGCCATGGCGCTGGGAATCGGCTATGTGCCGCAGGAAATCAACGTTCTGAAATATTTCTCCGTCGCGGAGAACATCTACATGTCTGACCTGCATCTCAACCGGGTGACGGGCAAACAGAACAATTCGTGGTTCGTGGATTTCAAGACAATGTACGCCGCCACGGAAAAACTTCTCAGGGAAAACCACATCAATCTGGATCCACACGCGGACGTGCGCAAGCTGTCCATCGGACAGCAGCAGATGCTGATGATCGCACGTGCGCTGGCGACGAATCCAAAGGTCCTGATCCTGGACGAGCCGACCACCTCGCTGTCATCAGAGGACGTGCAGCAGCTCTTTACGGTGGTGCGCAAGCTCAAGGAAAAGGGAACCAGCATCATCTTCGTCACCCACAAGTTGGCGGAGATCATGGAACTGACCGATCGCGTGACCATCCTGCGCGACGGAAGGAACATTTCCACCTTTGAAAAGGCAGATTACGATACGGCTGCAATCATCCGCGCCATGATAGGCCGCGATCTTCAGAACATGTATCCCGCACGCAGTGTGCCCATCGGCAGGGAAGTGCTGCGCGTGGAGAATCTCACGGTTGCGCATCCTTACATCGCCAATAAAAATCTGATCGAGAACGTGTCTTTTGCGGTGCATGAGGGCGAGGTGCTGGGCTTTGCCGGTCTGGTCGGCGCGGGTCGAAGCGAGGTCTGTATGGCCATCTATGGCATGCTGCCCATCAAATCCGGTAAGGTGTTTATCCATGGCAGGGAGGTCAAGCTCGGCAGTTCCGAACGCGCGGTGAAGAACGGGCTGAGCATGGTGTCCGAGGACAGAAAGGTCTACGGACTGAACTTCGTCTGGGACATCAAGACGAACATCGCGCTCTCCAATCTGGACGAAATCTCCAGCGGCGCGTTTGTCAGCGAAAAGAAAATGCGTGCGCGCATTCAGAAGTACTTCGACAATCTGCGCATCAAGGCGCCCACGATGTCCACGCGCGTTGCGGCGCTTTCGGGCGGCAACCAGCAGAAGGTGGTAATCGCACGCAGTTTGAATACGCAGCCCAGAATCATCATTCTGGACGAACCGACCAAGGGTATCGATGTCGGTTCAAAAAACGATATCTACAACATCATCAACGATATGGCTGCGGACGGCGTTGCGGTCATCATGATCTCGTCCGAGATGCCGGAGCTGATGGGAATGTCGGATCGGTATGTCGTCATGGCGGAAGGTCGAGTTGCGGGCGAGCTGAGCCGGGAAGAGGGTACGGATGCCCGCATCATGGAACTGGCCGTATCGACCTTCAAATAACAAAGGGGTGAATTTGCATGCAGGGAACGGAAATCAATCAGACACAGCGCACAAAACGCGACGTTGTGCTGAACAAACTCTTGATGCCTGAAATCGGCGTATTGATCCCGATCGTCATTTTGTGCGTCATTACGACAATTCTCAAGCCCAACTTCCTGACATGGAAGTACTTTGGCGGAATCTTTACCGGCTCGATCTTCATCGGTGCGGCCGCGCTTGGTCAGGCGTTCGCGGTGATCTCCGGCGAGATTGATCTTTCGGTCGGCTATACCGGCTGCCTGTCCGGCGTCATGATGGGCGTGGCATGCGCCTACTGGGAATGGGGACTGATCCCCTGTTTGCTGGTCGGACTTGCGACGGGCGCGTTTGTAGGCTTTGTCAACGGCTTCTGCACCTGCAAGCTGGGTCTTTCCTCGTGGATTACCACGCTTGCGACACAGTTTATCTGCAACGGCATCGCCGTGACCATCGGTCAGGGTGTGCCGATCTCCATCGAGGCACTGGGTACAAAAGCCTTTACACGCGCCCGCCCGCTGGGGCTGAACTGGCTGTTCTTCATCTTCATCGGTTTGGTGCTTTTGGCGGACATCGTGATCCGCCGCACCCGGTTTGGTTATAAGCTGCGTGCGGTCGGCGGCAACGCAAACGCTGCGCTGATGGGCGGCATCAACGTCACAAAGATCAAGATGGCCGCCTTCATCATTGCGGGCATCTTTGCGGCAATCGGCGGAATCTTTGACGTGCTCAACGCGGCGACTGCGAAGGACAGCTTCGGCGCGGGTCGCGAGTTTAGAACCATTATCTGCGTCAACATCGGCGGCATCGCGGCGGGCTCGGGCTCTATCCTTGGTGTCGGCCTTGGTGTCATGTTGTTCCATGTACTCTGGTATGCACTGCGCATCCTCGGCGTGGACACGAATCTGCAGCTGGTTCTGATTGGCGCAATTCTGGTGCTGGCGGTGCTTCTTGACATTCAACGCAAGCGCATGGAAGCGCGTCGTATTGCGCGGTAAGGAGGGCAACATGACGCAGGTACGGGTAAAAAACAATACCAGCGCTTTGAAAAAGG
>JAZQNZ010000098.1:0-4045 GCA_045627665.1 Oscillospiraceae bacterium | reverse complement strand
CCCGATTATATTAGCATACCCGTCCCGACTTGTCAATGATGAATTTTCAATCCGCCGTACACGAATTGTGATAAGCGAAAAGATGCACGCTGCAAAGGGCTGCTGCAGCGTGCATCGGTTTCATCATGCCTGACGATAGGTTTCGAGGAATTTGCCGATGCGGCCGATCGCGTCGGCAATCACGTCCGGCTCGGGCAGCATAACGAGACGGAAATGATCCGGCTCCGCCCAGTCGAAGCCGCTGCCGGGGATAAACAGGACGTTTGTGCCGTGGAGCACATCCATGGCAAAGGTCTTGTCGCTGGTGATGTGAAAGCGCTTGGCGTCGATCCGCGGGAAGAGATAGAACGCGGCGTGGTTTTTCACATATGTAATGCCGGGGATGGTGTCCAGCGTGCGGCAGACAGCCTCGCGCTGCTCATAAAGGCGGCCGCCGGGAACCATCATGGCCTGCGTGCTCTCAAAATCCTCCAGTGCCGCGGGAATGACGAGCTGGCTGAGCGCGTTGCCGCAAAGACGCATGGCGGCAAGCTTCTGCACGGCCTCGATCATGGGCTTCGTAAAGCTGTCCGGTCCGGAAATGCACATCCAGCCGCAGCGGAAGCCGCAGATGATATGACTCTTGGAAAGGCCGTTGAAGGTAATCACGGGAAGATCCGGTGCAAGGGATGCCGTAGAGGTGTGGGTGTAGCCGTCCATCAGCAGACGGTCATAGATCTCATCGGAGAGCAGAACAAGGTTGTGCTCTCGTGCAATATCGACCAGCTTAAGCAGCACCTCTTCGGGATAAACGGCGCCGGTGGGATTGTTCGGGTTGATCAGAAGGAGCGCCTTGGTCTTCGGGGTGATCTTCTTTCGGATATCCGCAACGTCGGGAAACCACTCGCTCTGCTCGTCGCAGAGATACAGCACGGGCTTTGCGCCGGCAATATAAGTGGCATTCGTCCAGAGAGAATAGCTGGGTGCGGGAATGAGGATCTCGTCATCATAGTCAAACAGCGCCGTCGCCGTCATGGAGGCGATTTCGCTGACGCCGTTGCCGATGAAGATATTGTCCGGCGTGATGCCCTGAATGCCCTTGCCCTTATGATAGGCGCAGATCGCCTCTCTGGCTTCAGGCATACCCTTCAGGTCGCAGTATGCAACCGCGCGGTCGGCGTTTTTGATAAGGGCGTCACGGACGCTGTCCGGCATCGGGAAGCCGAACGTTGCGGGGTTTCCGGTGTTGAGCTTCAGCACCTGAATTCCCTCCGCCGCCATGCGGTTTGCTTCGACAAAAATAGGGCCGCGAATGTCGGAGTGGACCATGTCCATACGTCCGGCCATTTTGATCTCGTTCATGTTACTATCCTCCCAAAACGGATTTTTTATTACTATATCACATTAGTGTAAAAAATGCACCATTTTTCTCAATTCCGTCAATCATATCAACCTTTGTTGACGCGCGCCGTGAAATGCGGTAAAATTAAACAAAACAATCCGAAAAGGTCGTATCTGCCGATGGACTACCGAACCGATGCGCCGCCCCTGCTGCGCGACTTTCTAACCTATCACGAAACCATCCGCGGTCACTCCAAAAACACCGTGGACGAATACTTTCTCGACCTGCGCACCTTCTTTCGCTTTCTGAAGCTCCGGCGGGGTCTCGCTGCGCGCAGCGCAGAGCTTGAGGAGATCGACATAAGCGACGTTGATCTGGAGTTTGTCCGCACGGTCACGCTCACGGAGGTATATGAGTTTCTCTCCTTCCTGAGCCGCGACCGCGTCCGCAACCAGCGCAGCCGCGAAACGGAATACGGCATCAGCGCCGCCTCGCGTGCCCGCAAGATCGCCGCGATCAAGAGCTTCTACAAATATCTCACAGTCAAGGCCAAGCTGCTCACGGAAAATCCCGTACAGGATCTGGACTCCCCGAAAATTCCGAAGTCCCTCCCCCGCTACCTGACGCTGGAGGAATGCGAAACGCTGCTCAGCTCCATTGACGGTCGGCACCGGGAGCGCGATTACTGCATTATATGTATTTTTCTCAACTGCGGGCTGCGAATTTCCGAGATCGTCGGACTGAATCTCTCCGATGTCAGGGCGGACAGTCTGCGGGTTCGCGGCAAGGGCAGCAAGGAGCGCATCGTCTATCTCAACGATGCGACTGCCGATGCCATCAACAGCTATCTTGCCGTCCGCAAAGGCATTGACTCTGCGGAGAAAAGCGCCTTGTTTCTCTCTGCGCGCCGCACCCGGGTCAGCCGCGAAGCCGTGCACAGCATGGTGAAAAAAAACCTGCTGCGCGCAGGACTGGATGCGGAGAAATATTCCTCCCACAAGCTGCGCCACACCGCCGCAACGCTCATGCTGCAAAACGGCGTGGATGTCCGCACGCTGCAGGAGCTGCTCGGCCACGAGAACCTGAATACCACGCAGATCTACACCCATGTTGACAGCAGCGCCCTGCGCACCGCCGCCGCAGCAAATCCGCTCGGCAAATTTTCACCCGACGGCAGCAAAAAATGACACATGCAGAAAATCCCGCACGCCCGTAAAAATGGGTGTGCGGGATTTTTCGGTTTTTCCGTTCAAATTATGCAAACAGTCCCGGCAGGAACAGGTCGGGGAACATCTCCGCAGGCAGACCTACTTCCAGCGGATAATAATCCGGGATGATCCCGCTGTATGGCGGGAAAAAGACGTCCATGCCGTCTTCGGTCAGCGCCCAGGCCCAGTCTCCCGCGTCAAACAGCTCCTTCACGCGCACGGCAGCGTCGTCGCACAGCGCATGCTGCGAATTCTCAAGCTTGGTAATCACTGCGTCCTGCAGCGCCTGCATACCGGAAACACAGTCCTCCAGAGCAAGCGGCACGCCTGTTGCGGCATCAAGAGTCTCAGCGCTCATATTCTCAATAGAGTCAATTCCCGCCCAGGAGTATTCATACCGCCAATAGGAAAAGACGCTCTCATCGCAGCGCAGGATCGTTATACCGTGCTCTGCGAAGTACGGTCCCCAGAAGTCCTCCGGCGCGGCGGGATCATAGTCCTCCGCCGCCCAGCGGCCATACTCCCCGATCGCGTTCTCCGCATACGCATACTCAGCCGCATTGTAATCCGTCAGCACTGCGGCAAGCGCATCGGTAACATCCCCGCAGACGGCAAACGTGTCGCAATCGACATAGGCAAGCAGACTGCCGTCCGTATCGCTGAAGGAGATTCGCTCGTCCGTGGCGATACGCACAGCCGAATCGGTCAGCACCCACGGAGCCGCAGCGAAGGTCGGGCCGGTGGCATACAAAGTGGTCAGACCGCCGCTGCAAAGCACTGCCGGCAGGTCATAATAGTCCGGAAAGTCGAGAGCCTCAAAGGTGATGCATCCGCACTCCGGCTCCGGGTCGATCAGGCCGATGCGCCCGTTCAGGCAGACCTCGCTGCCGCCGACTTCAAACAGCAAAACGCGGTAGCACGCGTCGTTTTCTTCGTTTGGCTCGTTGTAATACATCCCCATATACATCGACATCCGGTTCATATCATCCGTATCCATGAGAACAACGCGGCCGTCCGGCATAAATTCCAGATATGTGTGTCCGTCTCCGTCGGAGAAATTCGCCCACGCGCCGCAAACCGGAGCGCTGTCCGTCAGCGCGGAGTTCGTATAGTAATGCGTGTTCAGATCGTATTCCCGCGCCGACGAAAAATCCGCCCGCTCAAAGCAGATCTCGTCCGGATTCCCGAACGTCAGACAAGTGTCGCCCTCGCTCGTCCGGCGGAAGACCAGGGTATCCCCCGTCGCGGTCAGCTCATACTCAGTATCCGCAAGCGTCTCATCCGGCGTCGCATACGGAAAGAAGCAGTGCAGACGCACGGCGGCGCTGTCAGTCTCCGTATCGCAGAAATCGACAGAGCGCACGGGATCAATGCGCATCAGCTCCGTGTAAGAAGGCCGCTCCGGATTTCCGGTGTTGCAGCCGATCTCAATATAAATACTGTCAAGGACGGAAAACACCTCCGCCGAATAGCCGATGCCGTCCTCGCCCCTCAGGCTGCCGTCGGAAAAGCGGCA